>DATFUK010000591.1:0-3737 GCA_035260865.1 Candidatus Methylomirabilota bacterium
TCGTGCGGCACAACTGGGCCAAGGAGATGCCGGACAGCAAGATGATCCGGGAGGGCAAGTACCCGGGCCTCTGGCTCAGCGCTCCCGCCACCGATCACGTGGCGCTGGCCCGCTCGCAGGGCGTGGAGGGCGAGGCGGTCACCACCGTGAAGGAGCTGGAGCCGGCGCTCCGCCGGGGCATGGACAAGATCACGCGCGAGAACCGGCCGTACCTGATCGACGTGTCGGTGCAGCGCGAGGGCATCGGGGCCGAATCCACCTGGTATCAGGACTGGCAGCTCTAGCCATGGCCGACAACCAGGCTCTACCGCTGGCGCGCTACTCGGTGCTCGACCTCACGCGGGCACGGGCGGGCCCCACCTGCGTCCGGCAGCTGGTGGACTGGGGCGCCCGCGCGATCAAGATCGAGATGCCGGGTGGCCGCTCGGGCGACGGCATGGGCGGCAACCGCCACGGGTTCGATTTCCAGAACCTGCACCGCAACAAGCAGGCGATGACGCTCAACCTGCGCGAGCCCGAGGGCGTGGCCATCTTCAAGCGGCTGGCCAAGGACGTGGACATCGTGGTCGAGAACTACCGGCCGGATGTCAAGCGCCGGCTCGGCATCGACTACGAGAGCCTGCGCGCGCTCAATCCGCGCCTGATCTACGGCTCGATCTCGGGCTTCGGCCAGAGCGGGCCGTATCGCGACCGGCCCGGGGTGGATCAGATCGCGCAGGGCATGGGCGGGCTCATGTCCATCACCGGCCTGCCCGGGCAGGGGCCGGTACGCGTGGGCATTCCGATCGCCGACCTGTGCTCGGGAATCCTGCTCGCCCAGGGCATCCTGGTGGCGCTGATCGAGCGCGAGACGACCGGCCAGGGGAAGTGGGTGCACACCTCGCTGCTCGAGGCGATGCTCTCCATGCTGGACTTCCAGGCCTCCCGCTGGCTCATGAGCGGCGAGGTCGCGCCCCAGGCCGGCAACAACCACCCGACCGGCATTCCCACCGGGGTGTTCGAGACGAAGGACGGCCACATCAACATCGCGGCCTCCGGCGACGAGCTCTACGAGCGCTTCTGCCGCGCCGTCGAGCGGCCGGACTTGCGGACCGATACGCGCTTCGCCACCTCGAGCGCGCGGTCGAAGAACCGGGACGTGCTGATGGAGGTGCTGATGCCGGTGACCCGGCAGAAGAGCAGCGAGGACTGGGTGCGGATCATGAACGAGGCGGGCGTGCCCTGCGGGCCGATCTATCGCATCGATGAGGCGTTCGCCGATCCGCAGGTTCGGCATCTCGAGATGGCGCAGCCGGTGCACTCGGACGAGCTGGGGGACCTCACCATCCTCGGGCACCCGGTCTCGCACGGGGCCCAGCGTCAGCCCATTCGGGCGCCGGCGCCGGAGCTGGGGCAGGACAATGCGGCGATCCTCACTTCGATCGGCTACTCGGCGGACCAGATCGCTGATCTTGCCAAGCGCGGGATTGTCTGATGGCAACGGTGGGCCGGGGCGCCGGGCGGCGGGGGTGGGTCTCAGACCACGCGTCGCTATCCTTCGTTCAAGGTGGGAGGAGTTCCCAACTTCGGCGGTCGGAGGACTTTGTTCGGTTGGCAGGAACGGGTCACCCGACCCACCCCCGCCCCCCGGCGCCCCGGCCCACCTCGCGCTTGGTTCTGCCATGACTGCGCCGCTCGGGGCGCTCGAGCAGATCTGGGCCGGCGCCGGCGGTGATCCTTCGGCGCTCGAGCGGGTGAGCATCATTGGTGACGATCCGATGTTGCCGACCGATATCCGCATCGGGACCGCGGCGGCGGGGGTGATCGCGGCTACTGGGCTTGCGGTGAGCGAAATCTGGAAGCTGCGTACTGGGCGGGCGCAGTCGGTGGCGGTGGACGTGCGGGCGGCGATCGCGGCGTTTCGCAGCGAGCGGTACCTGCGGGTGAACGGCGGGCCTGCGCCCGATGGGCGGAGCGCGCTGTTCGGGTTCTATCCCACCGCCGACGGGCGGTGGATCCAGATCCACGCGAATCTGCCGCATCACCACGCGGGCCATGTGCGCTTCATGGGGTGCGAGGAGACGCGGGAGTCGATGGCCGCGGCGGTCCTCAAGTGGAAGGCGCAGGATCTCGAGGATGCGCTGAACGGGGCGGGGCTGCCGGCGGGCATGGTGCGCCCCAAGGACGAGTGGCTCGCGCATCCGCACGCGCGTGCGGTGGCCGAGCTGCCGCTGCTCGAGATCGTGCGCATCGGCGACTCGGCGCCCGAGCCGTTCGGCGCCGGGGACCGGCCGCTCTCCGGCGTGCGGGTGCTCGACCTCACGCGCGTGATCGCGGGCCCCGAGGGCGGGCGCACGCTCGCCTCGCACGGGGCGGACGTGCTGCTCGTGGGGAGCCCCCACCTGCCGAGCCTGCCGTCCCACGTCATCGACTTCGGGCTCGGCAAGCGCAACGCCACGCTCGATCTTCGCCAGGCCGGGGACGCCGACCGGCTGCGGGCGCTGATCACGCGGGCCGACGTGTTCTCCCAGTCCTACCGCCCAGGGGCGCTCGCCCGGCTCGGCTTCGCCCCCGAGGACGTCGCGCGTCTCCGGCCCGGGATCGTCTTCGTCACGCTCTCGGCCTACGGTCACGCGGGGCCCTGGCGCGAGCGGCGCGGCTTCGAGACGCTGATCCAGTCGGTGAGCGGCCTCGCCCACGAGCATGGCTTCGGCGGCGGGCTCGACCGGCCGCTCCATCTCCCCGCCCAGGTCGTGGACCATGCCACCGGGTACCTGGCCGCGCTCGGCGCGCTCATGGCCCTCGCGCGCCGCGCCCGAGAAGGCGGGAGCTACCTCGTGCGTGTTTCGCTCGTGCAGACCGGGCGCTGGGTCGACGGGCTCGGGCGCGTGGCCGGCCGCCACGTGGCCGACCAGACCCCGGCCGACGTCGGCGATCTGCTCGCGGCGTGCGAGAGCGCGTTCGGCCAGATCACCCACGTGACGCCCACCGCGCGCCTGTCCGAGACGCCCCCGTTCTGGGCGAGCCCGCCGGTCCCGGCGGGGACGCACGAGGCGGGCTGGCCCACGTGAAGGGCCTGAGCCTCGGCCCGGGCGCGCTGGCGCTCGTGCTCGGGCTCGTCGCGCTCGCCGCCGCGGCCGAGACGTCGACCACGTTCGACTTCGTCACGTTCGACGGCATCGACTACGTCCGCTGGATCGACGAGCCCGGCCGCGAGCTGACGCGGGCCGACCTGGGCGCCGAGTTCGCGACCGTCGGATGCTCCATCGGCGAGGATTCCCGGACGTGCTCCTACGGCGTCGACGCGGGCGCGGCCTTCCTGCCCGCGGGCACCCGGATGTACGCGGTGCGCGGCTACGCGACCGACTTCCGGCTCGCCGCGGCCTGGCGGGACCACCTCTTCCTCTACCAGGCCTGGCGCAATCCGCGGGCCCGCGTCGGCGGCGACCTCTTCGACATCGCGGGCCGGGTGCGCGCCATCGACGTGCGGCGGCGCGACGGACCACGCGCGCCCAGGGAGGCGACGACTCCCGCGCCGATCGCGGCGGCCCGCGACCTCTCGACGCTCGTCGAGATGATCCTCCGCGGGACGATGCGCCGGCCCACCCCTCACGCCAGCGGCGAGCCGGAGTACTGGCTCACGATCTGGCTCGCCGACGGCACCACGCTGGGCCGTGCCTACTTCGCCGACACCGGCGAGGTGATGGGAGGCCTGGCGGTGCCTCCCGAGTTCCGCGCGATCCTCGAGCGTCATCTGC
>DATFUK010000592.1:0-3881 GCA_035260865.1 Candidatus Methylomirabilota bacterium
GGGTGGGTGCGACCACTCGGCGGGATCCCCTTCGGTCACCACGTCGGTGTGCCCCTCGAGCAGCAGGCTCTTGCAACCGGCGCGCTTCTCGCCGAGCCAGCCGATGATGTTGGGGCGGCCGGGCGCGACCTGCTGCACCTCGATCTGGAAACCCTCCCGGCGGAGCCAAGCCTCCACGAAGGCGGCCACCCGGGCCTCGGTGGCCTCGGGGTCCGCGGGGCGATACACGCTGGGGATGCGGACGAGCGAGCGGGTCAGCTCCACGACCTCGTCCGCATCGATCTTGCGCATGACCTGCGACAGCGCGGTCACAGCGGGAGCGGGGCGCCTACTCGAGCGGGAACGAGAGGATGATCGCGTCGAGCCGGATCACCCGGTGTTCTTCCCCGGCGATGTAGAAGTAGTGCCCCTCCACCTCTTCGGGGTTCTCCTCGAAGGCCACCACCGAGCGGACCGGCGGCATGTCGCGGAAGGCATTGGCCCCCTCGTCGAAGCCGTCGCCGCGGCCCACCACCTCGCCGTAGCGGATCGGCGAGCCCTTCGGGCAGTGCACGCGCACGTCCGCCGGGGGCTCAGCCATGAGCCGCACGAGGAGGTTGATGCCGTACACCTGGAACTGGATATCAGGCATGGATCCCTCTGATGGTGGATTTCTTCGATACTACCACAAGCGATTGTTCCCGACCGGCCCGGGGCGGGCCCGGTCAAGGGCCCGATCACGCGCCGATTCCGGGCAGCGCCCCCTGATCGCCGTCCCGCTCGATTCCTTCCAGCTTGCCCTCGAGGCGCCCCAGGCCGGAGGCCGCATCGTCGTACTTGTTGCGGGCATTGGTCAGGTGCCGGCCGACCACGTCGAAGGACTCGCGGAACTTGTCCAGGTCCCCCCGCAGCCGGCCGAGGCGGGCCTGGATCTCCTGGGCATCGCGCTCGATCCGGAGGCCCCGGAGCCCCATGACGATCACCCGCAGGTAGGCGTAGAAGGTGTTGGGCGAGACCGGCACCACCCGGCGCCCCAGGGCATAGGCGGCGGGGGGCTCCTCCTCGCTGTCCTCCTTGACGATGATCTCGTAGTAGATGTTCTCGGCCGGGATGTACATCAGGGCGAAGTCGAAGGTGCCCTCGTCGGGCAGGATGTACTTCTTGGCGATCTCGTCCACCCGGTTCTTGACGTCGCGAAGGAACGCGCGGCGCAGGGCGGGCCGCCGCTCCTCGTCCGTCTCCTCCAGGATGCGGCGAAATCCCTCGAGCGGAAACTTGGCGTCCACCGGCACGAGGCGCTCGCCGATCCGGATCGCCGCGTCCACGCGGTCCCCGGTGGCGAACGCGTGCTGCAGCGTGTACTGGTCCCGCGGCAGCATCTGGGCCAGCAGGTTCTCCAGCAGGGCCTCGCCGACCCCGCCCCGGATCTTCGGCGACTTGAGCAGCTGCTCGAGACCCGCGATGTCGCGCCCCACGTCGAACACGCGCTGGGTCACCTCGCCGAGCTTGCCGAGGCTGCCCTGCACCGCGCCGACCACCTGGCCCACGTGCTGGAGCTGCTGCTGCACGCCGCTGCCCACCTGCCCCATCTCCACCGTCATCCGGGTCGAGAACTGGTGCAGCTCCTCCTTCACGGTGGCCAGCGTCTCGGTCCGGGCCTGGTGGGCCTCGGTCCGCGCGGTCTGGATGTCGCGCTGCAGGAGCAGCAGCGCCTGGTCCGGCTGCTGGCGGGCCGCCTCGAGCGCGCCGAGCCGCGCCACCGCCCGCCACAGAGCCAGCGCGGTGAGCCCGACCAGCACCGCGAGGATCACCACGACGATCCACGGCCCCGTCACGCTCACGCTCGCGCTCCGCGACGGCCGCGCCAGTGGCGGCACACCGGCCGGAGCCGACACGGCGCGCACACCGCCTCCACGCGCCGGTCGAGGCACTGCCCCGACATCCGGGTGTGGCAGAGCGAGAAGTCGTACTTCACCGGATCGGCGGGGTCGAGCCGGCGGAGGCCGGCGGTGATCTCCTCGGCCATCTTCCAGTTCCGGCTGCGCCGGCGCGTGAGGCCGAGCGATCGCGCCATGTTCTCGATGTGCGTATCCACCGGGATCAGCAGCGCGGCCGGGGGGATGTCGGGCCAGAGGCCGAAGTCGGGCGGCTCGCGGCGCACCATCCAGCGCAGGAAGAGATGCAGGCGCTTGCACGGTCCGCCGGTGGATGGCCGCGGGAACCAGTGCCGGAACCCGTAGGAGAGACGGTTGCGCGGGAAGACCGTCCCGAGGTCCTGGGTGAGGAACGCGTCGACGAAGCGCTCGAGGGCCGGGCCCACGTGTGGGTCCTCGGGGGAGAAGCCGGCGCTGAAGCAGGCGCCGAGGGAGCCGTGCCGGATCAGGACGCGCTGGGTGGCCAGGCAGAAGGCGGCGAGATCGCGCGGGCGATTGAAGCGGTACCGGAAGCCCTCGAAGCGCGGGGCGTGCTTCGCCGGATCGAAGCCCAGGATGAAGCGGGCGGGCGACTCCCCCATGCGGGCGAGGGCCCAGTCGACCCAGGGGCCGAAGAGATCCACCCGCCCGTAGGCCATGCAGGTGGACAGCAGCGCGACCACCTCGCGGTCGGCCGGATCGGGGTAGCGGATCGGGAAACGGATGGCGTCCAGGTCGGCGCGGGCGGCCCAGTCGAACTCACGGTAGAGCCGGTCGAGCGGCTCCTGGAGCCGGGGCGAAGAACGCATCCGTCGCTGATTCTAGCACGTCCCTTGTGGCGGTCGGGGCGCGGCTGCTATCATCGCCGCACTCTCCGCAGGGAAAGGACGTCGCGTCATGCTCAAGGTCGGGATCGTCGGCATGGGGGTCATCGGCCACCGCGTGGCGGAGGCGCTGACCCGCGGCATTCCCGGAACCGCGCTGGTCGGCGTGAGCGTCCGGAACCCCGCGACCGCGGGCGCCTATCCGGTGCGGCCGCTGCCGGAGCTGATCGAGCGCGCGGACCTCATCGTGGAGGCCGCCACCCAGGCCTCCCTGCGGGAGTTCGGCCCGGCGGTGCTCGCGGCGGGCAAGCACCTGATGGTGCTCTCGGTCGGCGCCCTGGTGGGCGTGCTGGACGAGTGGGCGCGGCTGGCCGAGAAGCACGGCTGCCGCATCCTGGTGCCCTCCGGCGCCATCGCGGGTCTGGACGGAGTCAAAGGCGCGCGCGAAGGCGCGATCACCGCGGTGACCATGGAGACGCGGAAGCCGCCGCGGGGGCTGGCCGGCGCGCCCTATATCGAGCAGCACCGCATCGATCTCGAGGCCATCACCACCGAGACCCTGATCTTCGAGGGGCCGGCCAGCGAGGCGGTCCGGGCCTTCCCGGCCAACGTCAACGTGGTGGCCGCCCTGTCCCTGGCCGGCATCGGGCCGTCGCTCACGCGCATCAAGCTCTACGCGGTGCCGGGCCAGGCGCGCAACCAGCACCGCATCACCGTCGAGGGAGAATTCGGCACCCTGCGTATCGAGGTCGAGAACGTGCCGTCGGAGAACCCGCGGACCGGGCGGCTCTCGTACCTGTCCGCGATCGCGATGCTGCGGGAGCTGGGCGCTCCCGTCCACGTCGGAAACTGACCTCAACGAAGAGGAGGTGCCGGCATGCTCAAGGAGTTCAAGGAATTCGCGATCAAGGGCAACATGATGGACATGGCCATCGGCATCATCATCGGCGCGGCCTTCGGGACGGTGGTCACCTCGCTCGTCAATGACGTGCTGATGCCGGTCATCTCGGGGATCATCGGCAGCCCCGACTTCAGCAACCTCTACATGGTGCTGCGTAATCCGGGCGGCGCCGCCTACGCTTCCGTGAAGGCGGCGCGGGACGGGGGCGCGGTGGTCCTGGCCCTCGGCCTCTTCATCAACGCGATCATCTCGTTCCTCATCGTC
>DATFUK010000593.1:0-7850 GCA_035260865.1 Candidatus Methylomirabilota bacterium
CCAAGCTCGGCCTGCGCGGCATGGAGCTCTCGTGCTCGTGGGACATGGAGCCGATGTGGCATCCCTCGTGGGAGCCGCTCTGGAAAGCGGTCAACGACGTCAACCTGCCGCTGCACTTCCACACCTTCCCGGCCCTGCCGCCCTCGGTGCTGGAGAAGCAGACCGGCCTGACCCGGCGCGCCGCCTTCTTCACGGTGGTCTCCGCCTTCCAGATGAACCTGGTCAACATCCTGGCCGCGATCATCGGGGCCGCGGTGCTCGAGCGCTATCCCAACGTGCGCATCGCCTTCGGGGAGAGCGGCATCGGCTGGGTGCCCTACGCGCTCGATCGCATGGACTTCGAGTGGGAGGACCGCTTCACCGATCTCGGGCTCAAGATGAAGCCGAGCGACTACTGGCGGCGGCAGTGCAAGGCCACCTTCCAGTTCGACCGCATCGGCACCAAGCTGATCGACGACATGGGCGTGGAGACGCTCATGTGGGGCTCGGACTACCCGCACGGCGACGGGGTGTGGCCGGACTCCTCCAAGTACATCGCGGAGCAGTTCGGGCACCTGCCCGCCGACGTGATGCACAAGATGACCTGCGAGAACGCGGGCCGCTTCTACGGCCTGATCAAATAACTCGGGGTCAGGTCTTACATTCACACATTTGTCGGAATGTAAGACCTGACCCCGTTCTCGATCAGGCCGTTGATCCGATCCGGATGTGTGATCGGCCCCATGTGGCCGACGCCCTCGATCTCGATCGCGGTGACCTGCGGCAAGGTCTTGGCCAGCAGCCGGGCCACGCCCCTCGACGAGGCCGGCGACTCCGAGCCGGTGAGATAGAGGACCGGCACGTCGAGCCCCGCGAACACGGACAGCGGCGTCGGGGCGCCGAATACCGCGTCCCACTCCGCCCTCACCGCCCCCATCGCGCGCGCCAGCGCATCGCGGCGCGGCCCCGGCATGCCCGCCCACGCGCCCGCGCCCATCCAGTAGTCGACGAACCGGGCCCCGGAGGCGTGCGGGTCCCCCCGCTCGAGCGCGGCCACCGTATCGTCCCGCACCGCGGCGATCTCCCGGGCCGCCGGTTGATCCGGATCCTCCTCGTCCAGCAGCGAGAACAACACGGGCTCGAACAGGACGAGGGACGCGACCCGCTCCGGATCGGCCCGCGCCACCTCGAGGGCCACCGCGCCCCCGTAGGAGTGGCCGACCAGGTGAAATCGCTCGCCCGCCGCCTCGAGCGCGGGCGCGAGCAGCCTTCGCTCGTCGGCGAGGGTGAGCGGCCGGTCGCCCGGCCAGAGCGGGCTCTGACCCGACCCGTACAGGTCCCCCGCGAGCGTGCGATAGCGGCCGGCGAGCCGGTCCATCAGCGGCCGCCACTGGGCCGAGGAGCTCGCGCTCGCGTGGATGCACACGACCGCGGGGCCGCGCCCCGCCTCGCGCAGGAACGCGCGGGCGGGCGCGATCACGGCCGCGCCTCGGCGGTGGCCGGGTCGATCACGCCCTGCACCACCGAGACGCGGTTGCACGGAAACCCGCCCCGGGCCGCGTGCTCCTCGATCAGGGTCCGTCCCGTCGCGATGTAGACGCAGTACAACCGGTCATCCGTCACGTAGCTGGTGAGCCACTGGATGTCCGGACCCATCTCGCGAAGCACCGCCCGGGACTTCTCGGCCGCCTTCTGCAGGCGGTCCGCGCTCCACGTGCCGATCCCCGGGATCTCGCGCTCGACCACGAACTTGGGCATGGCGATCCTCCTTCTCGCTTCGTCCTTACTTCTTGGTCCGCGGATCGTCGGCCGGGTTCACGAAGCGGAGATCGCTCGGCCCCACCCCGTGCACCTGCACCACCGTTTCCTGGCTACCCGCCCAGGCGAAGTGCGGGTGGTCCGGCGGGATCGCGGCGAACCCACCCACCGGCAGCTCCTGCCCGGCCTGGGCGTCGAACTTCTCGCCGACCCCGATGAAGAACACCCCCGAGAGCACGGTGACGTTCTCGCTGGCCTTGTGGACGTGGGGCGGGATCCGGTAGTTCGCGGGCATCTTGAGCCGGTAGACGAACAGCCCTTCCTTGCTGGGGTCGCCCTGGACCACCGCGAGGCGCGCGCCCGGCAGGACCGGGGGCTCGACCCACTTCAGGGTCTCCGGCATCGCGACGGTGTGCCCGTGCTGCTGCGCGTCCGCGGGGAAACTGCAGAGCGTGATGAGCATCAAGACTGCGGGAATGAGACGGTACATGGCCGATCCTCCTCGTGTGTGGTTGAGATGGAACCGGCCGCATCGCGGAGCAAGCGGCGTGCCCGCGTGGGCCGCGCAGCCGCGTACGCGCTTGATTTCCGCCACTTGACGCCGCACTCTCTGTGCGAGTCCCTGGCCGGTAGGGGACGCGCAGGCGGATCTCAGGGGGCGACGCGCATCGCGAGCTTGCACGCTGACCGACGTGGGCTGCAATGTCGCCTTGCGTCCGGTGCACCGCGCCCGGACGGCCACTTGCGGCGCGCCGCGTCCCAGCCCGCAAGGCGAGCTTGCACCCACGACGGATCCGGGCGCCGATTCTCGGGGGATTTCCGCTGGCACGCCGCTTGCCATTCCCGATCGCCATGGTCCTGACCGATCACGTCGTCGCGGTGGACATCGGAGCTTCCACGATCTCCGCGGGGCTCGTCTGTGCCAGCGACGGCGCAGTGGTCGAGGACATCCAGGCGCCGGCGTCCGGCGGAAACGCACTGGACACCATCACCCGCCTCGTCGACCACGTGCTGGACGCGGCGGAGCGCCGCCGGCTCCGCGTGTCCGGCATCGGCGTCGGGTTGCCCGGCGTGATCGACGTCGAGAAGGGCGCGCTCCGGTGGACGCCGGGCGCGTGGCTGCCCGAGCTGGACGACGTCCCCCTGCCGAGCGTGCTCGGGGAGCGTACCGGGCACCGCGTGTTCGTGGACAACGACGTCAACGCGCTCGCGCTCGCCGAATGGATGTTCGGCGCCGCGCGGGATGCCTCGTCGATCGTCACGCTGGCGATCGGCACCGGGGTCGGCGCGGGGATCATCCTGGACGGCACCCTCCTCCGCGGCCACGCCGGGGCCGCGGGCGAGATCGGCCACCTCTCGCTGGACCGCGACGGGCCGCGCTGCCCCTGCGGAGGAATCGGGTGCCTCGGGACCTATCTGGCGGGCGGCTTCGCGGACAACCGGGTCCGGGCCCGGCTCCCGGAGCATCCCGACTCCGCGCTCGGCCGCGCCGGCGGCCCCGACGGCCGCGTCACCGCGGAGATGCTCTACGCCGCCGCGGCGGCCGGCGACCCGCTCGCCCGGGCACTCGTCGACGAGGCCTGCGAGGCGCTCGCCATGGGCATCGGCGCGCTCGTGAGCCTCGTCAACCCCGAGGTGATCGTGATCACGGGGGGCGTGGTCCGGTCCCTGGCCCCGCTGCGCGAGGACATCATGGAACGGGCGCGGCGCCGGGCGCTCGCCGCGCCGCTCGCCGCGACCGCGGTGCGATTCGTCCCGACCGACAAGCGCGCCACCATTCGCGGCGGCGCCGCGCTCGTCCGCTATGAGATGGCCCGACGGGGCCGGGAGGCCTGAGACCCATGTACGTGCACCGGCCCGACGCGAGGATCTTCTATCAGGTCACCGGCAGCGGCGCGCGCGATCTCTTCCTGCTTCCGCCGTGTCAGGTGGTCGTCCACAGCCGCATGTGGAAGCACCAGATCCCGTATCTCTCCCGCTACTTCCGGGTGATCACGATGGACCCCCGCGGCAACGGCCGCTCGGACCGGCCCGCCACCGGCTACGACCTCGAGGCCCGCTACGGCGACATGCTGGCGGTGCTCGAGGAGGTGGCGCGTCCGTCCTTCGCCTTCCTCGCGTTCTCCTGCTCGGCCCTGCTCGCGTTCCGGTACGTGGCCGAGCACGCCTCGCGGCTCTCGCATCTGATCCTCCTCTCCGGCCAGTACGCCGAGTCCCTGCCCGGGCCCTTCGACGAGCGGGTGGCGCCGGTGATCCGCGGGGACTACGACAACTGGGTCGCGCGCCAGTTCAAGCGCATGCTCCCGGAGCCCCACTCGCTCAAGGGCGTGGAGGACGGGATCGCCTGGGCGGGCGAGACCACGCCCGACGTGCTCGTCGAATCGCTCCGGGCCATCGACAACGTCGACCTGCGCGACCTCCTCGCGGGGATCAGCGTCCCGACGCTGGCCGTGCACGGGACCCAGGACAAGATCGTGCCGTACTCGCACGCCCAGAAGATGGTCGCGGCGATCCCGGGCGCGCGCCTGGTGACCTTCGAGGGCGGCGGCCACTGCCTCTACGGCCGCGACGCCGCGAAGGTGAACCGGCTCCTCCGCGATTTCGTCCTGGACCGCCCGGTCGAGGCCGCGACGATCCCGGCCCGCCCCGAGCGCGCGGTCTCCGCGGAGACGCGGCCGGCCCCGGCACGCCGCTCGCGGCCCGATCGGCAGCGCAAGATCCTGTGGCTGTCGAGCCCGATCGGCCTCGGCCACATCCAGCGCGACCTCGCGATCGCCCGGCGGCTGCGCGAGCGCCATCCCGACGTCACGGTGGACTTCCTCGCCGCCGCCCCCGCGGACCGGGTGGTCCGCCACTGGGGCGAGCGTCTCCATCCCGCCACCGCGCTGCTGCAGAACGAGACCGCCCACTTCGAGGGCTGGGCCGCCGATCACGAGCTGCACGCCTTCAACGCCCTCTGGGACATGGACGAGATCATGACCGCGAACTTCATGACCTTCGCGGACGTGGTGGAGCGCGAGCGCTACGACCTCTGGGTGGGTGACGAGGGCTGGGATCTCGACTACTTCCTGCACGAGAACCCGGACATGAAGCGGGCGCCCTACGTCTTCCTCACCGACTTCATCGGGGTGCTCCCGATGCGGGAGGACCGGAGCTCCACCGAGTTCATCCGTTGCTGGGAGAAGAATGCGGAGAACATCGACCACCTCCGCCTGCATCCGGACGTGCGCGACCGGTCCATCCTGGTCGGCGAGGCGGACGACGTGCTCGACCGCGACTTCGGCCCGGACCTCCCGAACATGCGGCAGTGGGCGCGCGAGCACTTCCGGTTCTCCGGCTACACCTACCACTTCGATCCGAGCACCGTCCGCGATCGCGCGGCCCTGCGCCGCCGGCTCGGCTACCGGGAAGACGAGCGCGTGATCCTGGTCTCGGTGGGGGGCACCCGCGTCGGCCGCGGCCTGCTCGAGAAGTGCGCGCAGGCGTTCTCCCAGATCGCGGCCCAGGTTCCGGAGACCCGCATGGTGCTGGTGGCGGGCCCGCGGGCCGAGCTCGGACCGTCCCCCCACCCGCGGGTGGAGATCCGCTCGTTCGTGCCGGATCTCTTCGAGCACCACGCCGCCGCGGACCTGGCCATCGTGCAGGGCGGCCTCACCACCACGATGGAGCTCGCGGCGGTGCGCACGCCGTTCCTCTACTTCCCGCTCCGCCAGCACTTCGAGCAGCAGCTCCACGTGGCGCGCCGGCTCGACCGGCTCGGGGCGGGGGTCCGCCTCGACTACGATCGCACCAGCTCGGAGGCGCTGGGCGCCTCGATCCTCGAGCACCTGGGCAAGCCCGTCCACGGAGCCGCGATCCCGCACGACGGCACCGACCGCGCGGCCGCGCTCATCGAGGAGCTGCTCTGACCCCAACCCCGGAGGGCGCCCGCGCCTCCCGGCTCAACCGCACCACCGAACGGAGGACACCATGGCACTCGGACTGAACGACGTGGACGTCGAGGGCGTGAAGGCGCTGGACAAGCGGATCCGCGAGAACCCGGCCCTCGGCAAGCGCACCGTGAAGGTGCGCTCGACGTGGCAGCGCGGGGTGAAGGCGCTCGTCGAGATCGGCGCGCAGGAGATCGGGGGGCAGAGCGCGGTACCGCCCACCCGGAAATTCTTCGTCACCATGGACGCGCCGGGCGGGCTCGGCGGGGTCGACGCGGCGCCGACCGCGGCGGAGA
Organism: Candidatus Methylomirabilota bacterium; assembly: GCA_035260865.1. GTDB lineage: Bacteria > Methylomirabilota > Methylomirabilia > Rokubacteriales > CSP1-6 > CAMLFJ01. Next base: position 5,963 of record DATFUK010000593.1, read on the forward strand.
GCCTGGTGGGCGCGTTCGCGGGCTGCCTCATCTCCGGGGTCGCCACCAACGCGGCGCTCTTCGACGTGCCGATCGACGCGATCACCGTCGACATGGAGGCGGACATCGACTTCCGCGGGCTCCTCGGCCACGACAAGTCGGTGCGCAACGGGTTCGGCGACATCCGCTACACCGTGACCATCCAGAGCCCGGCGCCCGAGGAGAAGGTCCGGCGGTGCAAGGAGACCATCGACCGGAAGTCGCCGGTGGCCGACACCATCGCCAATCCGGTGAACGTCAGCTCGAAGTTCATCTTCAAGCCGAGCTGAGCCGCGTGCCGGGCGAGGTCAACTGCATCTTCACGAAGGGGCTCATCCCCTTCGTGGAGAAGGAGGTCGGCGCGGAGGGCGTCGCCGCGATCTGCGGGGTCGCGGGACGGTCCCGCGACTACCTCATGGCCGACCACAACTGGATTCCCCTGCCGGTCGCCAACGAGATCGTGCGGGTCTCCCAGCGGCTCATGAACGAGCCGGACGAGGAGCGCTGGGCCCGTCGCTTCGGCGAGTCCTTCATGGACTGGAAGCCCCGCGAGGAGCGCTCCTACCTGGGCACCTACTCGATGGGGATCGGCCATCCCCGCGCCGCCTACGAGCGGATGCCGACGATCTACCACTCGCAGAGCCGCTTCTACCAGGTCGAAAGCCTCGAGGTGGGCCGGCGGCGCGCCCGCTACCAGTGGACGCCGCTGCCCGGCTACCGGATGCCCCTCTGGGCGTGCACCTGGCTCAAGGTGCAGAACGAGCGGTTCCCGACCAACTGGGGGCTGCCCCGCGCCCGGATCACCGAGAGCACCTGCGCGGCCCGCGGGGCCGACGCGTGCCGCTGGGAGGTGCGCTGGAAGAATCCATCGCTCGGCCCGCACTTCTGGCTGCCGATCCTGGCCGGCGCGGCCGGCTCGACCGCCCTCGGTGTGGTGGACGCGGTGGCGGGCGGAGACTGGCTTCTCGCGATGGCGACTCCCCTCCCGCTGGTCGCGGGCACCGCGCTCGGGTACTCGCTGCGCGAGGGGCGTCGGCGCCGCCACGTCCAGCGGCTCCTCGACATCCAGTCGGAGGAGATCATCTACTCCAACCGCGAGCTCGAGAAGAAGTTCGCCGAGCTCGAGACCCGGATCGAGCAGCTCTCGCTCCTCACCGACCTGAGCGCGGCGGTGAGCGCCACCCTGGACCCCGAGAAGATCTACGACCAGACCCTCACCCGGCTCGTGCACCGCATGGCCTACCAGCGCGCGCAGCTCCTCCTGGTGGATCGGCCGCGCCGGGTGCTGCGGGGCCACCGGATCGCGGGCGCCGAGCCCGGCGGGACGCCCTTCGAAGGGATCGAGCTGCCGCTCGACGCGGACGCGAGCGCGAGCGGCCGGGCCGCGGTCACCGGCGAGGCCGTGCTCGTCAACGACGTCGAGCAGACCCCGGTCCCCATCCACCGGGATCTCGTGCGGGCCCACCAGGTGCGCAGCTTCGTGGCCACGCCGCTGCGGGTGCGGGACCGGGTGCTCGGCGTCCTCACGGTGACCGCTGCGGAGCCGAACCGGTTCCACCAGGGGGACGTGGACCTGCTGGCCGCGGTGGCCAACCAGGTCGCGCTCGCGATCGACAAGGCCGAGAGCTTCCAGACCATCGAGGAGCTCTCCCGCAGCCTGGAGGACAAGGTGCGGGTGCGCACCGAGCAGCTGCGGGTCACCAACGAGGAGCTGCGGGGCGCCTACCGCGACCTGCAGGCCACCCAGCTCCAGCTCATCCAGCGCGAGAAGATGGCCTCGGTCGGGCAGCTCGTGGCGGGCGTCGCGCACGAGCTCAACAACCCGATCGGCTTCATCTCCTCCAACGTGGCCACGCTGACCGACTTCGTG
>DATFUK010000594.1:0-5270 GCA_035260865.1 Candidatus Methylomirabilota bacterium
TAGGCTGTTTCGCTCGGGGCGTGCCGGGCTCATGCGGCGGGGCTCGGCGCGTAGTCGCCCGCCCCTCACCCTGCCCTCTCCCGGAGGGGAGAGGGTCGTCGAGCTAGGTTGCTCGCCATGGGGTCTCGAGCTGACGGCGGCGCTTGGCGCGGATGACTTGACGGGACAGGAACGGAGGCGGGCCAGGCCTCCGGGGCTTCGGGGACTTAACTCCCCAACTGTCTCTTGAAGGTTAGAAAAGCGGACCAGCGGCGCGGAGGGCGGCGACGACCAGGGGCTTGGGATAGAGCCCCGTGAGCACGACGCCGAGCGCGCAGAGGAAGATGCAGAAGGAGAGCAGGGGCGCCACCGGGATCGCGTCGCGGCGCTCGGGCGCGTCGATGTACATGCTCTTGGCGATTAGCAGGTAGTAGAACAGCGCCACCACCGTCAGCACCGCACCCACCAGGACTAACCAGTAAAGCCCCTGCTCCGCCGCCGCCCAGAAGACGTAGAGCTTCGCCCAGAAACCGGCTACGAACGGAATGCCCCCCAGCGAGAGCAGGAAGAGCAGCATGCACAGAGCGAGGATCGGCGACCGCTGGGCGAGGCCGCGAAAGGCCGCGATCCCCTCCGAGCCCTCGGCCTGCTCCACGGCCTCCACCACCAGGAAAGCGCCCATATTTCCAAAAAGATACGCGACGAGGTAGAAGAGCATCATGGCGACGCCGTTGGCCGAGACGGCGGCGAACCCGATCAGCATGTACCCGATGTGGGCCACGCCCGAGTAGGCCAGCAGCCGCTTGATGTTCTGCTGCGGGATCGCCATCAGGTTGCCGCCGATGATGGTGACGGTCGCGAGGCCGGCAGCCGCGGGCACCCAGAACAGCACCCGATCGCCCATACCTTCCAGGTAGAGCCGGAAGATCACCACGAAGCCCGCGGCCTTGGGCGCCACCGAGAGCCACGCCACGAAGGGCGTGCTGGCGGCCTCGTAGGTATCGGGCACCCACATGTGGAACGGGAAGGCGGCGATCTTGAACCCGAGGCCGCCCAGCGCCAGCAGCATGCCGAGCAGCATCATCGGGTGGCCCGTCGACATGGCCGCCGCGATGCCGCGCACGTCAGTGGTGCCCGCCACTCCGTAGATGAAGGACAGGCCGTAGGCCAGCACCGCCGAGGAGACCGTGCCCACCAGGAAGAACTTCAGCGCCGCCTCCACTGCCTCCGGCTCGCGCTTGAGGAAGCCGGCCAGGTAGTAGAGGGGGATGGACATCAGCTCGAAGGCCACGAAGAGCAGGATCAGGTCGCGGGCCGAGGCCAGGATCAGCATGCCCAGCAGGGATGACAGGATGGCCAGGTAGTACTCGGTGGCCCGCCGGGCGAAGGCGGGGGCGCGCAGCGGCAGCGAGGCGAGCACCCCGATCAGGGTGGCCAGGAGGAACAGGCGCTTGGCGAAGAGCGCCAGCTCGTCCTGCACCAGGGCGCCCCGGAACATCTCGGTGCCCCCCTCGGCCCGCCAGGCGAGGCCGAACAGGACCACGAGGCCGATCGCGCTGAGCACGCCCACCCGGCGCTTGTCCTTGGAGGGCATGAAGACGCCCACGACGAAGACGAGCAGCATCAGGACGGCCAGGCCGAGCTCGAGCCCCAGCGGGCCGCCCACGGTGATCCCCATCACTGGAGCACCCAGAGCCGGTTGAGGAGCGGCATGGTGGCGGTGTCCACCGGGCCCAGGGCCAGCGAGGGCCAGATCCCGAAGAGCACGATCGTGATGACCAGGATCCAGAGGGCCGCCCACTCCGGCCCCCGCGCGTCCGGCAGGTTCAGGAAGTGCGGATCGGTGGATGGCGGGCCCCAGAAGATCTGCTTGGTCACCCGCAGTACGTAGACGGACGTGAGGTAGGCGCCCAGCACGCCAGGGAAGAGCCACCAGGGGTACGAGGACTGCCAGGCGCCCAGGAACGTGAGCAGCTCGGCCACGAAGCCCGCGGTCGCGGGCAGTCCCAGCGATGACAGGCCGGCGATGGTGAAGGCGGTGGCGATGCCCGGCATCATCCGACCGAACCCGCTCATCTTGAAGATCTCGCGCGAGTGGGACTTCTCGTAGACCAGGCCGACCAGGGCGAAGAAGAGCCCGGTCATGACCCCGTGAGCGAACATCTGGAAGACCGAGCCGTTGAGCCCCACCTCGGTGAGGGTGGCCATCCCCAGCATCACCACGCCCATGTGGGAGACCGAGGAGTACGCGATCACGTACTTGAGATCGGTCTGGGCCATGGCCGAGAAGGCGCCGTAGACGATGTTGACGCAGGCGATGGTGCCCACCAGCCACGACCACTGCAGCGTCCCGTCAGGCAGGAGCCCCATGCCCAGGCGCACCACGCCGTAGGCCCCGAGCTTCATCAGCACCCCCGCGTGCAGCATGGAGACCGCGGTCGGCGCGGAGGCGTGGCCGTCCGGCGACCACGTGTGGAGCGGCCAGATGCCGGCCAGGATACCGAAGCCGACGTAGAAGGCGAGGAAGACCCAGGATTGCAGCTTCGGGTCGAACTGGGTCAGCTCCATCTCGAGGAACGAGAACGAGGACGAGTCGCCCGCCACGTACAGGGCGAGGATGCCCACCAGGATGAACGCCGACCCGAAGAGCAGGTACAGGGTCAGCTTCATCGCGGCGTACTCCTTGGTGCCCACCCCGGTGCGGCCGAACGCCCAGCCGAAGACGCCCTGCGGGCGTACCTCGCCGCTCGAGCCCCAGATGCCGATCAGGAGGTACATCGGGAGCACCGCGATCTCGTAGAACAGGAAGAGCACGAAGAGATCGAGCGAGACGAAGACGCCATAGACGCCGGTCACCAGGAGCAGGAGCAGCGCGTAGAACTCCTGGCTCCGCACCTTCACGGTCCAGGAGGCCCAGGCCCCCGCGAAGATGATGATCGAGGTGAGCAGGATCATCAGCAGGCTCATGCCGTCCACGCCGAGCTGGTAGTTGATGCCGAGCGCGGGCACCAGCGGGAAGTCCTCGTAGAACTGGAAGCCCGCGGCCTCGCGGTCGTAAGCCACGTAGACCGCGACCGACAGCACGAGGGAGACGCTCGTGGACACCACCGCCAGCCAGCGGACGAGGCGCGCGTTGCGCCGGGCCAGGAACATGATCAGGAGGGCGCCCACGAAAGGGGACCACGTGATGATCGAGAGCACCGGGAACGAGGCCAGGGTCATCGCGGCCAGCGCATCCAGACCATGAGGAGCAGCACGCCGAGCGCGATCCCGTAGACGTAGTCCTGGGCCTGGCCGGTCTGGATGCGGCGCAGCCGGTCGCCCGCGGTGAGGGTCCCCGCGCTGAGCACGTTGAGGATACCGTCCACGATGTAGCGATCCACCCAGCCGACGATCCGGGAGACGCCCAGGATGATCCGGCGGTAGACCAGGGCGAACAGGTCGTCCAGCCAGAATCGCTCGACCGCGGCCTCCCCGATCCACGAGAGGCGCTCGAAGATCCGATCGCCGCTGATCGCGCGCAGGCCGTAGACCAGCCACGCGAACGCGATGCCGGCCACCGCGACCCCGATCGCGAGCGGGGTGAGCCAGCCCGGCGGGGCGAAGCCGCCCTCGGGATGCGAGATGGAGAACCAGATGCCGAGGCCCATGGCCAGCGCGGCCAGGATCCAGAGCGGCAGGGCCATGATCGCGGGCGCGTCGTGGGCGTGCGCCTCGCCGTGCCCGTCGTGGCGCGCGGGCGCCGGCGCGGGGCCGCCGAGGAAGGCGATGAATATCACGCGGAACATGTAGAACGCGGTGAGGAACGCGGCGAGCACCAGCATGCCGAAGGGCACGGTGAGCCCGCCCGCCCAGGCCGCGCCCAGGATCTCCTCCTTGGAGAAGAAGCCCGCGAAGAACGGGATGCCCGCGAGCGAGAGAGTACCGACCAGGAACACGATGAAGGTCTGCGGCATGCGGCGGGCGAGGCCCCCCATCGCGTGGATGTCGTTGGTGCCGACCGCGTGGATCACCGCGCCCGCGGCCAGGAAGAGGAGCGCCTTGAACACCCCGTGGGTGAGCAGGTGTAGGAACCCCGCGCCTGCGAACCCGGCTCCGATGGCGGTCATCATGTAGCCGAGCTGCGACACGGTGGAATAGGCGAGCACCCGCTTGATGTCGGCCTGCACACACGCCAGCGTGGCCGCGAGCAGCGCGGTGAAGGCGCCGATCCAGCCGACCGCGGCCAGCACGTCGGGTGTCTGCTGGAAGAGGAACGACGTGCGGAAGAGCAGGTACACCCCCGCGGTCACCATGGTGGCGGCGTGGATGAGGGCCGAGACCGGGGTGGGGCCCTCCATCGCGTCGGGCAGCCAGACGTGGAACGGAAACTGGGCCGACTTGCCGGCGGCGCCGAGATAGATGAAGAAGGTGACCAGCCCGAGGCCGGCCAGCGCCTCCCCGCCGCCCTGGGCCAGCTCGAAGAGCTCGGAGAAATCGAAGGTGCCGGTGCGGCTCCAGAGCATCACGATGCCGATCAGGAAGAACACGTCACCGGCCTTGGTGATCCAGAAGGCCTTCACCGCCGCGCGCGCCGCCTCGGGTCGCGGGTACCAGTAGCCGATCAGGAGGTAGGAACAGAGCCCCACCAGCTCCCAGCAGATGAAGAGCTGGATGAAGTTGGGGGCGAGCACGATCCCCATCATCGAGAACGCGAACAGCGACTGGTAGGTGTAGTAGCGGCCGAGGGAGGCGGGTGGCTCGTCGGCGAGATAGCCGAGCGAGTAGACCTGGACCAGGAAGGAAACGAGCGCCACCAGGATCAGCATGAGGGTGGCGTCGGCGTCGACGAGCACGCCCACCGCGGTGAGCACGCCGTCCTCCACCGGGATCCAGTCCCAGAGCAGCCGGCGCGCCATGTCCGGCACCGTCGCGCGCCACGCCGTCACCGCCCCGACCAGGGAGCCGAGCGAGACCACGATCGACAGCCACGCGGCCGGTTTTCCGGAGCGGCGGAACGGGAACACGAGGCTCAGGATCAGGAAGGCGAGGCCGGGCGCCAGCCAGGCCCAGAGCGCGAGGAAGCCGGAGGCGGCCATGGGTCGGCGCTATCCCTTCAGCAGGTCGAGGTGGTCCGCCACCGCGGTGCGGCGGATCCGGAAGATCAGGATGACCAGGGCCAGGCCCAGCGCCACTTCCGCCACCGTGATGCAGATGGTGAAGACGGTGAAGACCATCCCGGAGACGTCGCCGAGGAAGCGGGCGAACGCCACCAGGTTGATGTTCACCGCGTTCAGCATCAGCTCGATGCC
>DATFUK010000595.1:0-9799 GCA_035260865.1 Candidatus Methylomirabilota bacterium
GGAGATCAACGAGTTCCCGCGGCGGCTGGACCAGCTCATCCGCGAGGCCTTCCGCGATTCCCTCACCGGGCTGCCCAACCGCGCCCTCTTCATGGATCGCCTGACCCACGCCCTGACCCGCGCGGAGCGCGGCGGCACCAACCTGGCGGTGCTCTTTCTCGATCTCGACCGGTTCAAGATCCTGAACGAGACGCTCGGCCAGGAGGTCGGCGACCGGCTCCTCGTGGAGGTGGGCCATCGCCTGGCCGGGTGCCTCAGCCCCGAGGACACCGTCGCGCGCCTGGGCGGCGACGAGTTCGCGCTGCTGCTCGAGGACACCTCCGATCTCAGCGGCGCCACCGCCCTGGCCGAGAAGGTATCCGCGGAGATCCAGCGGCCGTTCGTCGTGGACGGCCGCGACGTCCTGATCTCGGCGAGCATCGGGGTCGCCCTCACCGGCGGTGGATCCATGCAGCCGGAGGAGGTGCTCCACAACGCGGACCTGGCGATGTATCAGGCCAAGGCGGAGGGTCGCGCGCGGTACGAGCTCTACGAGCCGGGGCTCAACGTCTCCACCCGCGAGCGTCTGGACCTGCAGGCCGATCTGCGCACCGCGGGAGCACGGCAGGAGCTGAGCCTGCGCTTCCAGCCGGTGGTCGCGCTGGGCACCATGCGCCCGGTCGAGGTCGAGGCCCTGGTCCGCTGGGATCACCGCCGGCGCGGCGCGCTGCTTCCCGCCGACTTCATCGGTCTCTCGGAAGAGACCGGCCTGATCCTGCCCATGGGCCGGTGGATCCTGCGCGAGGCGTGCCGCCAGGCCCGGGTCTGGCAGGCCGAGTCCGGCATGCCTCCGCTCATCGTCAGCGTCAATCTCTCGGCGGGCCAGTTCGAGCGGGACGAGCTCCCCGAGGAAGTCGCCACCATCGTGCGTGAAACCGGGTTCGAGCCGCGTCGTCTCCAGCTCGAGATCAGCGAGGCCGTCTTGATGCGCGACGACCCGCGGGTGTTCGACCGGCTCGAGGCCCTTAAAGCTCTGGGGGTACGCCTGGCCATCGATGACTTCGGCACGGGCTACGCCTCCCTCTCCTATCTGAAGCGGCTGCCGGTGGATTGTCTCAAGATCGATCGCTCGCTCGTCAAGGGCGTGGGCTACGAGACGGAGGACACCGCGATCATCCGGGCGGTGGCCAGCCTCGCGCACAGTCTCGGCATCACGGTCACCGCGGAGGGCATCGAGACGCAGGATCAGCTCACCCATCTCCGCGAGGTCGGCTGCGACCAGGGCCAGGGCTACCTCTTCGCGCGGCCGGTCTCGGCGGACCGGGTACCCGAGCTCCTCGCGAGCCTCGCCGCCGGCGAGCGGAACGGGAGTCCTTCATGGCTCGGCTGAGCCTGCGTGGCCTCACCCGCACCCTCGTGGTGCGGCTGATCGGGATCCTGGCCTTCACGGGCGCCCTCGGGCTCGGCCTGTCCTGGCTCCTCGAGATGGCCGTCTCCGAGCCGGAGTGGACCGAGACCGCCGCGGTCGCCCAGCGGGCGGTGGACCGGAGCGGGCTGCCCGAGCTCCTCGCGGGGCAGAATGCGCGCAGCCCCAAGCGCTGGGCCGAAGAGAGCGCGCGCTTCGTCCGGGAGCTGCCCGGGGTCGTCAACATCAAGGTCTGGGACCCTCAGGGCACGGTGGTATGGGCGGTGCAGTCCGGATTGATCGGCCAGCGCTCCGACGGTCACGAGCTGCGGGACGCGATCAGCGGGCGGGTGGCGGTCCGGTTCTCGTCGATGGCCCCGCCGAACGCGGAGGCCCAGAACTTCGTCTCGCCCAACGTGGCCGACCTCTTCGTCCCGGTCTACGGCCCCGGCGCCGCGCGGGTGGTCGGGGTGGTCGAGCTCTCGCAGGCCCCGCTGCGCATGGACCAGGCCCACGAGCGCTGGAACCTGCTCGCCTGGAACCTCGCGCTCGGCACCGGCGGCATCCTCTGCCTGATCCTGCTGCCCGCGGCCTGGCGCAGCCATCGGCGCACCACCGCCGAGGCCACCTCGACCTCGCAGCGCTCGGTGCAGCGCACCCAGGAGCTGCAGCGCACGACCGAGCAGCTCCGCGACGCGCTCAAGGCGGTGAAGCAGCGAGCCGAGGAGACCGACCGGATGCTCGAGGTGACCGAGGCCATCGGCTCGGCGATCGAGCAGAAGGCCCTGTTCGAGGTCATCGCGCACGGAGCGGCGCGCGCCTGCCGGGTCGACCGGGGCTCCATCTTCCTGCGCGACAAGTCGGGCCAGCTCATGGTTCCGGTCAGCTCGCAGCTCGCCGATCGCGCGGGCACGGCCCGGGGCGAGGACGGCGCGGAGACCCTGCGCGCCCTCGCGCTGGAGGAGATGCCGTCGTTCCTCCTGGAGGCGGTGCGCCGCCAGGAGCCGGTCGTCATCTCGGACCCGGGCAGCGACCCGCGCGTGCCCCAGGGCTGGGTCGGCCTCTTCCAGGCCAAGTCCGCGCTGGTGGTGCCGCTGATCCACCAGGGCCGGACCGCGGGCGTGCTCATCCTCGACCACCTCAAGACGCTCCACGTGTTCACCGACGAGGAGATCCGCCTCGCCACCACGCTGGCCGCCCAGGCCGCGGTGGCGCTCGAGAAGGCGCGGCTCTACGACGAGATCCAGCAGCGCCTCCAGCAGACCGAGACCCTGCTCGCGGTCAGCCAGGCGATCGGCTCGGCCCCCGATCTCCCGGAGGCCATCCGGCGGACCACCCGGGAAATGGTACGAATTCTGGGCGCCGACACCGGGGTGGCGTGGTGCGTGACGGGCGGCGGCGACCGCTTCATCCCGCTCGCGGGCTACCACGTGCCGCGCGATCTGCGCGAGCCGCTCTCCGGCCTGCCCCTGGCCCCGGACGACCCGCTGATCGACCTCGTGAAGCGCCTGCGCACCGCGCTGCACTCGAGCAACAGCAAGACCGACCCGCGCTTCAACCAGGCCGCGCTCCAGCTCCTGCCCCAGGCGTCGCTGCTGATCCAGCCGGTGCAGGTCAGCGACGAGCTCCTGGGCATCTTCGCGATCTCCTGGGTGCGCGACGCGCACGTCTTCTCGATGGACGATCTGCGCCTGGCCGACGGCATCGCCAAGCAGGCCGCGGTGGCCATCGAGCTGCACCGCACCCAGCGGCACATCATCGAGCAGGAGCGCCTCAACGCGGTCGGCAAGATGGCGAGCGGCCTCGCCCACGACTTCAACAACGCCCTCGTGCCGATCTCCGGCTACGCGGAGATGCTGCTCGAGCACCCCGAGATCCTCCAGGACACGCCCAAGTCCACCAAGTACCTCAAGCTGATCATGACCGGCGTGGAGGACGCGGCGAGCGTGGTGAGCCGGCTCCGCGAGTTCTACCGCAAGCGCGAGGAGGGCGAGACCTACCGGCCCCTGTCGCTCAACCAGATGGTGGAGCAGGCGGTGGCCCTCACCCGCCCCCGCTGGCGCGACGAGGCGCTCGGGAGCGGCCGCACGATCCTGGTGGAGGCCGACATGCGGCCGGTGCCCCGCATCCTGGGCAGTGAGTCCGAGATGCGCGAGATGCTCGCCAACCTCATCTTCAACGCGGTGGACGCCATGCCCGAAGGCGGCCTGATCCGCATCCGCACCGGCATGCGGGAGGCCTCCGCGAGCGAGGAGACCCCGCTGGCCCCGCGGGTGCCCCAGGTGTTCCTGGAGGTGGGCGACACCGGAACCGGCATGACCGAGGACGTGCGCCGCCGCTGCCTGGAGCCGTTCTTCTCCACCAAGGGCGAGCGGGGCACCGGCCTCGGCCTGCCCATGGTGTACGGCATCGTCAAGCGGCACCGCGGCACCCTGGACATCGAGTCCACCGTCGGCAAGGGCACCACGTTCATCGTGCTGCTGCCCGCCGACACCAGCCTCACCCGCGAGGTCGCGCCGCGCGCGCAGCCTCCCTCCTCCGGTCCCCTCCACGTCCTGGTGGTGGACGACGAGCCGATCGCCCGCGACGTGCTCAGCGAGTACCTCATGGGCGACGGCCACACCGTGGACACCGCGGTCAACGGGCGCGAGGCCTTCGAGAAGTTCCAGACCGGCCGGTACGCGCTCGTCATCACCGACCGGGCGATGCCGGAAGTGGGCGGCGATCAGCTCGCCGCGATGGTCAAGGAGGTCGCGCCCGACACGCCGATCATTCTGCTCACCGGCTTCGGCGATCTCATGAACGCGGCGGGCGAGAAGCCGGACGGGGTGGACATGGTGGTGAAGAAGCCGATCCGCCTCGCCACCCTCCGCGAGGTCCTCTCCAAGATGACCGACCCCACCCGCAACGCCGAGACCGCGCCCGCCTGACGCGCCTCAGCGGCCGAAGACGGCCGCGCCCCCCAGCGCGCTGGCCAGCACCACGAGCCAGGACGGCGCCTTCCAGATCACCAGCAGGACGAACGCGACCAGGGCCAGCGCGAAGTCGGCGGGTCCTCCGATGCCCTTCGTCCACACCGGATCGTAGAGCGCGCCCAGGAGCACGCCGACCACCGCGGCATTGACACCGCGCAGGCCGGCCGACACGAGCGCGGCGCGGCCGAGCGACACCCAAAACGGCAGCACCCCCAGCACCAGGAGCAGTCCGGGCAGGAAGATCGCGGCCAGGCAGAGCGCGGCGCCGGGCCATCCCGAAGGCGGCGCGTGCATGGTCGCGCCCAGGTACGCCGCGAAGGTGAAGAGCGGCCCCGGCACCGCCTGCGCGGCCCCGTAACCGGAGAGAAACGCGTCCTCGCTCACCCAGCCGGGCTCCACCACCGAGGCGTGCAGCAACGGCAGCACGACGTGGCCGCCGCCGAAGACCAGCGCCCCCGCCCGGTAGAACGCCTCGGCGACCGCGATCGCGGGGACCGGCAGGACCGCGGCCGCGATGGGCAGCCCGATCAGGAGCAGGGCGAACAGCGCGAGCGCGGCGACCGCGAGGGCTCGCGGCACCGGCACCGACAACCGCTCGGCTGCCGCCACCACCGACGCCTCGCGACAGAGCCACGCGCCCGCGGCGGCGCCCATGAGGATGGCCACGATCTGCCCGATCGCGGTGGGGGCGGCGATCACGATGAGCGTGCCGCCCACCGCGATGGTGGCCCGGGTCCGATCGGGGCAGAGGGTTCGCGCCATGCTCCACACCGCCTGCGCGACCACCGCCACCGCGACCACCTGCAGGCCGTGGAACATCCCGGCGCCGAGCGGGCCGGTCATCGCGGCGGCGCCCCGCGCGAAGAGGACCATGGCCACCGCGGAGGGCAGCGTGAAGCCGAGCCACGCGGCCAGCCCACCGGCCAGGCCGCCGCGCGAGAGGCCGACCGCGAAGCCGACCTGGCTGCTGGCCGGCCCGGGCAGGAGCTGGCAGAGCGCCACCAGGTCCGCGTAGGCCGCCTCGCTCAGCCAGCGACGCCGCTCCACGAACTCGGTCCGGTAGTAGCCCAGGTGCGCGATGGGGCCGCCGAAGGACGTGAGGCCCAGGCGCAGGAAGACCGCGAAGATGGAGCCGATCGGATCCGGCATCGGCCGGCTAGCCGGGATCCACCATCGATTCCGGGCGCATCGCGCGGTCGAACTCCTCCGCGCTCAGGTACCCGAGGGCCAGGGCCGCCTCCCTGAGCGTGAGCCCTTCGGCGTGCGCCTTCTTGGCGATCGCGGCGGCCCGGTCGTAGCCGATGATCGGCGCGAGCGCGGTGACCAGCATGAGGGAGCGGTCGACCAGGGCCCGGATCCGCTCGCGGTCCGGCTCGATCCCGCGGGCGCAGTAGGTGTCGAACGAGTCGCACGCGTCCGCGAGCAGGCGCACCGAGCCCAGCACGTTGTGGATGATGAGGGGCTTGAAGACGTTCAGCTCGAAGTTGCCGGAGGCGCCGCCGATGCCCACCGCCACGTCGTTGCCCATCACCTGGGCGCACACCATGGTGAGCGCCTCGCACTGGGTGGGATTCACCTTGCCCGGCATGATCGAGCTGCCCGGCTCGTTCTCCGGGATGCGCAGCTCCCCGATGCCGCTGCGCGGCCCCGAGGCGAGCCAGCGCACGTCGTTGGCGATCTTGGTGAGCGACCCCGCGAGCGTCCGGAGCGTCCCGTGGGCGTTGACGAGGGCGTCGTGGGCCGCGAGCGCCTCGAACTTGTTGGGCGCGGAGACGAAGGCCCGCCCGGTCAGCTCGCCGATCACGCGGGCCGCCCGCTCGCCGAAGCCCCGCGGAGCATTGAGGCCGGTACCGACCGCGGTGCCGCCGAGCGCCAGCTCCCGCAGGTGCGGCAGCGCGGCGGCCACGTGCTCGAGGCCGTGGTCGAGCTGGCTCACCCAGCCCGAGATCTCCTGCCCGAGCGTGAGCGGCACCGCATCTTGAAGATGCGTGCGCCCGATCTTGACGATGTCGTCGAGCGCGCGCGCCTTCGCCCGCCGCGTGTCCCGCAGCCGGCCCACCGCCGGGATCAGGCGCCCCTCGATCTGCTCCACCGCGGCGATGTGCATCGCGGTGGGAAACGTGTCGTTGGAGGACTGGCTGCGGTTGACGTCGTCGTTGGGATGCACCGGTTGCTGGGATCCCAGGCGGCCCCCCAGCAGCTCGTTGGCGCGGTTGGCGATCACCTCGTTGGCGTTCATGTTGGTCTGCGTCCCGCTGCCGGTCTGCCAGACGACCAAGGGGAAATGACCATCCAGATCGCCCTCGATGACCTCGTCGGCCGCCCGCACGATGGCCCGGGCCTTGTCCTCCGGCAGCAGGCCGAGCTCCCGGTTCACGACCGCGCAGGCCTTCTTCAGAATGCCGAGGGCCCGGATCATCTCGCGCGGGAAGTGATCGCGTCCGATCCGGAAGTGCTCGAGCGAGCGCTGGGTCTGCGCGCCCCAGTAGCGATCGCTCGGCACCTCGATGGTGCCCATGGTGTCCTTCTCGGTTCGCGTCGTGGTCATGGAGGCCTCCCGCCGGTTGCTTGAGCCGCTTCCCGCGTTCGCATAGTATCGCCGGGAGAGGAGAGCGCGCCATGGACTGTTGCGGTCACGAAGGGCCCGGCGGCGACGCCCGGTTCGACTTCCGCCGGGTGGCCGACGGCGTTCACGTCGCGGTCGCCGCCCCCGCCTACAAGGTCAACTCCAACACCGCGATCATCGAGAGCGACGACGGCGCGGTGATCGTCGACACGCACTCCAAGCCCTCCGCGGCCCGGGTGATCGTGGATCGTCTCCGCGATCTCACGCCCCGGCCGGTCCGCTACGTGGTCAACACTCACTTCCACTGGGACCACTGGCACGGCAACGAGGTCTATCCGGCCGCGTACCCGGGGGCCGAGATCATCACCAACCAGCTCACCCGGGAGGCGATGGTCAAGAAGGGCCTCAAGCGCATCCAGGACCACGTGCGGCAGGTGCCCGCGGAGATCGCGAAGCTCCGCGCCGACCTGGCCGCCGCCACCACCGAGCAGCGCGCGAAGCTCCAGGCGGACCTGAAGCTGGCCGAGTCGTACCTCGCGGAGGTGCGGGCGATGAAGCCGGCGCTACCCACCATGGCCTTCGAGCGGACGATGACGCTCTACCGGCGGGACCGGGAGATCCAGCTCCTCTACCTGGGCCGCGCCCACACCGAGGGCGACGTCTTCGTGTACCTGCCGAAGGAGAAGGTCGTGATCACCGGCGACGCGGTGATCGGCTGGACGCCGTACATGGGCGACGGCTACCCCGAGGACTGGGTCACGACCCTGGACCGGCTCGCCGAGCTCCCGTGGGACACGCTCATCATGGGCCACGGCGAGCCCGCGGGCCGCGACTGGCTCCGGACCTTCCGCGGCTACATTCGCGACATGGTGGAGGCGGTGCGCGAGGAAGCCGCGACCGGGGCGAGCCTCGAGGAGGTCAAGCAGCGGGTGACCGCGCGGCTGGCCCCGACCTACGAGCCCGCGTTCGCCGCCTACCAGCACTACCGCCCGTGGCGCCAGGGCCTGCTCGCCAATATCGAGCGCACCTATCCGATGGTGAGCTGACCGCGATGGCGACGGACGAGGCGCTCTTCAACCCGCTCACGCCCGAGTTCCACGCCGACCCGTACCCGTTCTACCACCGCATGCGCGAGACCGATCCGGTCCACCTGAGCCCGCTCGGTCTCTGGGTGCTCACCCGCTACGACGACTGCGTGACGTCGCTGCGCGATCCCCGCTTCGGCCGCGACGGCTTCGAGGCCATCCTCTCGGCCCAGTACGGCGAGGAGTCGGAGACCGGCCGGCTGCCCCGGTCAATGCTATTTCGCGATCCACCGGATCACACGCGCTTGCGGGCGCTCGTCACCCGCGCGTTCACCCCGCGGGTGATCGAGGGCATGCGCGGGCAGATCCAGGCGGTGGTGGACCGCCTGCTCGACCGGGTCGAGGAGCGCGGCCACATGGACGTCATCGCCGACCTGGCCTATCCCCTGCCGGTCACCGTGATCTGCGACATGCTCGGCGTGCCGGAGGGCGATCACGAGCAGATGAAGGACTGGTCCTCCGACATCATCCGGAGCCTCGACGCCATCGGAATCCCGTCGGACGACTCGGTCGTGGAGCGCGGGCGCGTCGGGCGGCGGGGGATCGCCGAGTATTTCCGCGCACTCCTGCCCGAGCGGCGCCGGCACCCGCGCGCCGATCTCCTCTCGTCGCTGATCGCGGCGGAGGAGCAGGGCGACCGGCTCACCGAGGGGGAGCTGCTCGCGACCTGCGTGCTGCTGTTCATCGCGGGCCACGAGACCACCGTCAACCTGATCGGCAACGGGCTGCTGGCCCTGCTGCGGCATCCGGGCGAGCTCGCGCGCCTGCGCGCCGAGCCCGGGCTGATCGGCTCCGCGGTGGAGGAGCTGCTGCGCTTCGACAGCCCGGTGCAGCGCACCGCCCGCATCACGAATGCGGACGTGGTCGTGGGCGGCAAGACCCTGCCGGCGGGCGCCTTCGTGGTCACCGCGATCGGCGCGGCCAACCGGGATCCGCGCCACTTCGCCGAACCGGACCGGCTGGACATCGGCCGCACCGAGAACCGGCACATCGCCTTCGGGTTCGGGATCCACTTCTGCCTGGGCGCCCCGCTGGCCCGCGTGGAGGGCCAGCTCGCCCTGGGGGCACTGATGCGGCGGATGCCGAAGCTGCGGCTGACCGGCGCGGATCTCGAGTGGCGCGAGTCCTCGACGCTGCGGGGCCTCAAGGCCTTCCCCGTCGAGTTCTAGCCTCCCCCACCCTCTCCCCGGTTGGGGAGACGGCAGGGTGAGGGCGCTAGGACCGAACAGCTGAGAAGTTACTTGAGGGCGTCGACGCCCGCCTTGCCGATCTGAGCGTCCTGCGCGCCGGTGACGCCCGACACGCCGATCCCCCCGGCGATCTTGCCGTCGATGACGATCGGCCACCCACCGTCGAGCGGCATCGCCCCGCTCAACTTCAAAATCCTGAGATTGGCCCCACCCTGAGCCACCGCGTGCTCGAACATCTTGGTAGGCCGGCGGAAGGCCACCGCGGAATAGGCCTTCTCCCGGGCCACCTCGACACTGCCGAACTGGGCGCCGTCGAGGCGCTGGGTCATCACGAGATTGCCGCCGGAATCGAGAATGGTGATCACCACGAGCCAGCTGTTCTTCTTGGCTGCCGCCGCCGCGGCCGCCATCGCCTTCTTCGCCTGACCGAGCGTGATGACGGGACCGTATGGCGGCGGTGGGGGTGGGGCCTGCGCGCCTGCGGTGGCCGCCGGGAAGACCAGCGCGGCACCGATCGCCAGGGACAGCAGTCGTCGTGTCGTCATGCCGCTCCCGGGGTTCCCCGCCCCGTGGGCCGCGCGGTGAACCGCCGCATGTCC
>DATFUK010000596.1:0-2806 GCA_035260865.1 Candidatus Methylomirabilota bacterium
GCGGCGGCTCCTCCCGCGTGGCAGACTGACGGCGGGAGGGACCGACGATGACGACTCCGAAGCCCGCCGCGGGAAGCCGGCCACCGGGATGGCAGCAAGAACACGCAAAGCGCTACGTCGCGACCGGCGGCAAGGACGGCCACATCTGGGAGGGCGTGCCGACCCTCCTGCTCACCACCACCGGCCGCCGCTCCGGCCAGACGCGCACGACTCCGCTCATCTACGGGCGCGATGGCGACCGCTACGTGATCGTGGCCTCGCGCGGCGGCGCGCCCACCCACCCGGCCTGGTACGAGAACCTGACCGCGCAGCCCGAGATTTCGGTGCAGGTGATGGCCGATCGCTTCAAGGCGCGCGCCCGCACCGCGACCCCGGCCGAGAAGCCGGCCTTGTGGAAGAAGATGGTCGCGATCTGGCCGCCCTACGAGGAGTACCAGCAGCGGGCGCCCCGTGAGATCCCGGTCGTGATCATCGAGAGGGCATGACGCGATGAGCGAGTCCTCCCGCGCGGTGGCGCGGGTCGTCAGGCCCGAGCCGGTGATCGAAGGCGCCGGCGTGCATCTCCGGCGCAGCATCGGCACCCGCGGGCTCGATCACCTCGACCCCTTCCTGCTGCTCGACCACTTCGAGTCGACGAGACCGGAGGACTACGAGCCCGGGTTTCCCTACCATCCGCACCGCGGGATCGAGACGGTCACGTTCGTGCGCGCCGGGGAGATCCAGCACCGGGACTCGCTCGGGCACCAGGGGAGCATCGGAGCGGGTGACATCCAGTGGATGACCTCGGGCAGCGGCATCCTGCACGAGGAGATGCCGCAGGTGCGGCCCGAGGGCATCGGGGGGCTGCAGCTCTGGCTCAACCTGCCCGCGCGGGAGAAGATGACCCGGCCGAAGTACCGCGACCTGACCGCGAGCCATCTGCCGGAGAGCGATCTCGGCGCCGGCGCCCGGGCGCGGGTGATCGCGGGCGACGCGGCGGGCGGAAAGCTCGTCGGGCCGGTCGAGGGGCTGGCCGTCGCGCCGAAGTTCCTCGACGTGACGCTCCCGCCGGACGCGAGCTTCCGCGAGGCGGTTCCGCAGGGGCACACCGCGTTCGCCTACGTGGACCAGGGCGAGGTGCGCTTCGGTCCCCAGCGCACCGCGGTGCGCGCCCCGTCGCTCGTCATCTTCGGTGACGGCGATCTCGTGGAGGCGGCCGGCGCGCCGGGCGGCGGCCGCTTCCTGCTCGCGGCCGCCCGCCCGCTCGGCGAGCCGATCGCCCGCCACGGCCCCTTCGTCATGAACACGCGCGCGGAGATCGAGGAGGCGCTGCGCGACCTTCGCAGCGGTCACTTCATCCGCGAAGACCCTACTTGAGCCGCAGGTCCTCGGGCGGCCCGACGTACGGGTAGCCCTGGATCAAGCCCGCCGCGGGCTCCGCGACGCGCGCCCCGACGCCCCAGGGGAAGGCCTGCTGGAAGATCGGGGCGACCAGCGTCTGGTCCACGATGATCTTCTGAATCTGGTGCAGCAGCGCCTCGCGCTTGCCGCGATCCAGCTCGTTGGCCTGCCGCTGGAAGAGATCGTCGATCTCCGGCCGGGTGCTGTAGGCATAGATGCCGTTCCTCGTGAAGAACGGCTCGATCCGGGCCGCCGCGTTGCCCGCCGCGCCGGTCGCGCCGATCACGAGCCCGCGCAGCTTCTTCTCCCGCCAGGTGGTCATGAAGGTGGCTCGCTCCATCGTGCGCACCGACGTGCGGATGCCGACGGCCTGGAGGTAGCCGCCCACCGCCTCGCCCAGGGAGGTATAGGGCGGCAGCGGCGTGAGATCGCCCGCGTCGAAGCCGTTCGGCCATCCGGCCTCCACCAGGAGCTGCTTGGCGCGTTTTGGATCGTACGGCAGGGGATCCATCTTGAGCGCGAAGTCGAACTCGGGCGGCACGAAGGCGCCCCCGGGCTTGCCGAGGCCGAGCATCTCCGCCTGGTTGATCGCGTTGCGGTCGATCGCGAGGCTCGCGGCCTGCCGCACCCGGCGGTCGTACCACGGGGACCTCGGGTCCGCGCGCTCGAGGAAGTCGAGCCAGTACACGCCGTAGAGCAGCGGGGCGACGACCCGGATGCCGGGCGTGCGCTGCAGGTCGGAGGCGATGGTCCCGCCGAAGAGATACGCGAGATCCACCTCGCCGGTCTTGACCGCGGCGGCGCGCGTGGTCTCGTCCGGGATCGAGCGCATCACGAGGTGTTTCACCTGCGGGGCCTTGCGCCAGTACTCGGGGAAGGCGTCCAGGGTCAGCTCGATGCCGGGCGTGAAGGCCGCGAATTTGAACGGGCCCGCGCCCACCGGCGCCTTCTTGTAGGCGTCCTCGCCCACGCGCTCGATGTACTTCTTGGGCACGATCCAGCCCGCCCCGGTGGCCGAGGTGCCGTAGAAGGCGATGAAGTCGGGCCAGGGCTCCTTCATGATGAAGCGCACCCGGTTGGGCGCCGGGGTCTGGATCTCCTTGACCTTGTCCTTGAGGAGCTTGGCGCCGCTGCCCTTGTAGCGCTCGAAGGAGAACTTGACGTCCTCCGAAGTGACCGGGTCTCCGTTGTGAAACTTGGCGTTCCGGCGGAGGACGAACTCGTAGGTGACGCCGTCCTTGGCCAGCGTCCACGACTCGGCGAGGCTCGGGGCGCTGATGTTGCCCGGCATGGGCTTGAGCAGCGCGTCGTGCAGGGTGTAGAGCACCATGAACGGGGTGATGAGGGCCTCGGTCTCGCCCGGGTCGAGCCAGCGCGAGACGAGCGTCACGTGCACCCCGATGGCGAGGGTGCCGTCGGGCGGGGC
>DATFUK010000597.1:0-10665 GCA_035260865.1 Candidatus Methylomirabilota bacterium
ACGACTTCGAGGTGGTGCGCACCGAGACCCAGACCCACGCGGCCACCGTGCTCATGCTCGACATGAGCCGCTCGATGATCTTCAACGGCTGCTTCCTGCCCGCCAAGAAGGTTGCGCTCGCCCTCAACGCGCTCATCCGCGGCCAGTTCCCGCGCGACAGCCTCTACATCGTGGGCTTCTCGCTCTACGCGCGCGAGTTCACCGCGGCCCAGCTCCCGCACCTGGCCCCCGGCGAGTGGAGCGTGGGCACCAACATGCACGCGGGCTTCCTCCTCGCGCGCCAGCTCCTGGCCCGGCACAAGGGCGGCAACAAGCAGGTGATCATGATCACCGACGGCGAGCCCACCGCGCACATGGAGGGCACCGAGCCCGAGTTCGCCTACCCGCCGACGCGGCGGACGCTGCAGGAGACGCTCAAGGAAGTCCAGCGCTGCACGCGCGACGGCATCACCATCAACACCTTCATGCTCGAGCAGAGCCACGCTTTGGCCGCTTTCGTCGAGCAGATGACCCGCATCAATCGCGGCCGCGCCTTCTTCGCGACGTCCGATCGCCTCGGCGAGTACGTGCTCGTCGACTTCGTGCGCGCGAAGCGGCGGGCCGTCTCCTAGCCGCCCGCCCGATGGCGGACGCCGCGACGGTCGTCCTGCTCGTGCGCCACGGGCTGACGCCCACCACCGGGATCAAGCTGCCCGGCCAGGCCCCCGGCCTGCACCTCACCGACGAGGGCCGGCGCCAGGCCGACGTGGCGGCCGCGCGGATCAAGGTGCTGCCCAAGGTCGCCGCGGTCTACTCCTCGCACCTCGAGCGCGCGCGGGAGACCGCGGCCCCCATCGCCCGGATCCGCGGGCTCGCCCTGCGCATCGAGCGGGACCTCGCCGATCTCGACATCGGCTCGTGGACCGGGCTCAGCCTCAAGCAGGCGGCCCGGCGGCCCGAATGGGAGACGGTGCAGCGCAACCCGAGCGGGTTCCGATTCCCCAACGGAGAGTCCTTCCCGGAGATGCAGGCGCGCATCACCGGAGCGCTCGGCCGCCTGGTGGCCCGGTTCCCCGGGCAAATCGTGGTGGCGGTGTCGCACGCCGATCCGATCAAGGCCGCGGTGGCCCAGGCCCTCGGCACCCCGCTCGACCTCTTCCAGCGCATCATGATCGCCCCCACCTCCATCACCGCGGTGGCCTATCGGCGCGGCGGCCCCGCCGTCCTCACCGTGAACTCGCTCGCGGGCGACCTCGCCTGGCTCGGTGGGGGCAAGAAGGCATGAGCGACAACCCGTCGTTCGAGGTGGACTCGCCCGACCACTTCACCGCCGGCGCGGTCGGGCCCCCGGGCCAGCGCGTCTTCTACCTGCAATCGCGCGACGGCACCCGCCTCATCACCCTGAAGGTCGAGAAGGAGCACGTGCGCGCGCTGGCCGAGTACGTGAGCGGGCTCCTCGCCCGCGTGAAGGGCGCCCCGGGGGCCACGCGCGCGGCCACCGAGCTGATCGAGCCGCTCGACGTCGCGTGGGACGTGGGCTCGCTCGCGGTGGGCTACGACGAGGGCCAGGATCGGGTGGTCGTGGAGGCGAGCGAGCTGATCGAGCCGGAGGAGGCGGAAGAGGAGGGCACCCCCGCGCCCGGGCCCGAGCCCGATCCGGCAATGGCCCGCTTTCGCATCACCCGCGCCCATGCCGCCGCCTTCGTGGAGCGGGCGAACGAGCTCATGAAGGGGGGACGCCCGACCTGCCCGGTATGCAGCCGTCCCATGGATCCCGAGGGCCACGTCTGCCCGCGGGCCAACGGGCACGTGAAGCACTAGCGTGAGCCACTAGGATGTCGGGGCGAGCGGATCCGGCCGTCGCCCTCGACCTGCTGGCCCGCGGCGACATCACCGTGAAGGGGCGGATGCCGCGCAGTAGCAACGCCACCTTCCTGGTGGAGCTGGCCCTCGACGGCGCCACCGCGCTGGCGGTCTACAAGCCGGAGCAGGGCGAGCGGCCGCTCTGGGATTTTCCGCCCGGGCTCTTCCGACGCGAGATCGCCGCGTATCTGCTCTCGGAAGCGCTCGGCTGGGGCCTCGTGCCCCCGACCGCGCCGCGGGGCGACGGGCCCATGGGCGAAGGCTCGCTCCAGCTCTTCGTCCCGGCCGACTTCCGCCAGCACTACTTCACCCTGCTGGAAGTCGACGAGCACCGCGAGACGCTGCAGCGCATCTGCCTCTTCGACCTGGTCGCCAACAACGCCGACCGAAAGAGCGGCCACTGCCTGCTCGTGCCCGACGATCGGATCTACGCGATCGACAACGGGCTGACCTTCCACGCCGAGCCCAAGCTGCGCACCGTGATCTGGGACTTCGGCGAGGAGCCGATCGCGCCCGCGCTGCAGGAGGATCTACGCCGCGTGGTGAGCGACGAGCTCCCCCCCGCCCTCGCCGAGCTGCTCGATCCCGACGAGCAGCGCGCGCTCAAGCGCCGCGCGCGCGGACTCCTCCGCACGGGGCAGTTTCCGGTGGACAAGAGCGGCCTGCGCTACCCCTGGCCGCTGATCTGACTCTGACGGCTGACCCCGATCTGCGCTAGCGACCTCGACGGTGCCCGTTGTGCGAGTCGCCGTGGATGACGTCGCACCAGCGCCGGTTCTCGTCGCCGCCCGCCTCCGCGCTCCCGGTCAGCATGGCGTCCGACATGACCCGCGCGTCGTCGAGACCTTCGCGCAGCGGCATGTGGACGTTGCACCATTGCACTTCGAGGATTTCCAGCAGCGTGTCGGCGTCGGGTTCGCAGGCGGGGCAGTAGGCGCGGGCAATACGGGGGGTTTCGGCCGGTATGTCGCTCATGGCAGTCCCCCACGCCGGAAGACTGCGAAACTTCGTCGCGAGTTTCGAGCGATCGCACCCTCCCGTCCGGAGTACCGGACCCGGCTCGAGGCTCACGTTCATTCTACACATGAAGATTATTTGGCTCCTAATTCTACGGCGGCCGGTCCGGCCGGGCCTGATCCTCGAGTGCCGCGGCAGGTCTTCCGCGTACTCGGAGCGGCGCGTCAAGACGAGCGGACTTAATCCCGGCGCCCGCGCTGCGCTATAGAAAGGTCTGATCGGGCTCGAGGCCCAGGAGGTACCGGCCGACGGTCTCGAGGTGGGCCTGGCGGCCCTGGAGCTGCTGGGTCACGGTGTGGATGTCGCGGAAGCGCCGCTCGAAGGCGCTGCTGGTGAAGATGGCGCTCGACCCGGCCGCGTGGTGGACGGTATCCACCACCTGCTTGGCCTGGTGGATGCCGTAGGTGGAGGCGAGGCGAATCTGCACCCGCTGCTCCACGCTGAGCGGGCTCCCGGACCCGCTCACCTCGGCCCAGATGCGCCGGAGCGTGTCATGCAGGAACACCCGGGCCGCGCCCAGCTTCCCCTCGGCCTCGGCGACCTGGAACTGGATGAGCGCGCTGTCGCGCACCAGGCGCTTGGAGGAGCGCGGCTCCTTGTCGCGGGCCAGCTCGATGAAGGCGTCGAGGCTGCTGCGCGCGATGCCCATGGCGACACCGGAGAAGCCCGAGGCGTAGAGGCTGCCCGACGGGAAGCAGTAGAGCGGGCCGGGATGGCGCCGCTCGGCGGGATCGTCGCGGGAGACCGAATGCGCGTGGGGGACGAAGAGGTCGGTCGCGGTGAACGCGTCGCTGCCGGTTCCGCGCAGCCCGGTCACGTGCCAGACGTCGATGATGGTGGCCTGCGCGGCGGGGAACAGCATGGTGCGCCCGTCCGCGGTGCCGTCCGGCCGGCGCCGGGTCGCGCCGTCGGGCCCCTGGATCGGACAGTAGCCGCCGAGCCACGTGGCGTGGCGGCAGCCACTCGCGAAGCTCCACGTCCCGGTGATGCGGTAGCCGCCGTCCACCGCCACCGCCTTCGCGTCATTGCTCGGGCCCCAGGCCAGCACCGCGCGCGGGGCGCCGAAGATCTCGCGCGCGGTGTCGGGCGAGAGGTAGGCCGCGGTCATGGAGCAGCCGGAGGCCTGGCAGAGGCACCACGCCGCGCTCGCGTCGTGCCGGGCGATCTCCTCGATGACCTCGACGAACGTGAGAGGATCCACCTCGCCCCCGTCGAGGAAGCGAGGCAGGAGCAGGCGGAACAGTGAGGCGTCGAAGAGCGCCCGCTGCACCGGCTCGGGGAGCCGGCGCTCCTGCTCCGTGCGCTCGCTCAGGTCCTCGAGGAGCGGGGCCAGCGCGCGGGCCCGCTCGAGGGGCCCGCGCGCATCGGCGCTGTCCGTTTAGTCGACTCCGAAGTCGTAGATCTTGCCCGAGCCCGCCCCGAAGCCGGTGGCGAGGATGAAGCCGTACTCCCCGGGCGGCAGCGCCGCGGACGGGCTCACCTTGTAGAACCCGCGGGCGTCGCGCTCGATGGTGACCGGGATCTTGTCCTCGTTGCGCACGCCCATCTTCTGGGTGCCGCCGAACGGCATGAAGGCGCCGCTGCCGATCTTGAGGTTGCGATCGTTGTGATCGTCACCCTGCTTGAGGCGCACGAGCGGGGCGTCGGTCGACGAGTACGTGCTGAGGAACACCGGCTGCTTCTCGCTGGTCCGGTACTGCGCCTTCCTCCCCTCGAGCACCACCTCGCTCTTGCTCTGGAAGAACGACATGTTGGTCTCGAGGTTGGCCGAGGTCGCGAACATCTCGACGTACTTGCCGGAGACCAGCTGGTAGATCACGTCTTGGTTCTTGAGCGCGCCGGCCGCGACCGCGGGGCCGGGCGGAGCGGGCGTCGTGGTCGTCGGAGCGGCGGCGGCGGCCGGGGAGCCGGATCCGGCCGACACCATGGCTTCCAGCACCTTGTCCGAGACGCCGGCCTTCTTGAGGCTCACCAGCGAGTCGGTCTTGAGATCGAACTTGCTCGCGGTCCCCTTGATCTTGGCGATGACGACCGCCTCCGGCAGCCCCGCCTTGACCATCTGGATCACGGAATCATTCGTGAGCACTTCCTGGGCGAGCGAGGTGGCGCCGGGCAGCGACAGGCTGACGGCGGCCACCAGGAGCAGAACCAGCACGGCACGTATCCTCTTCATGAGCCCTCCTGGGCAACGGGAAAACGGTCGGGACCGGCCGGGACCATCCCGGCGATCGCACCGATCGATCACAAACTTAGGGTACTTCGTAAACCCGGTCAATAGCGGGTCAAACCGGCGGCCGGCGGGCGAGCGGCCACGCCGCCGGAAGCATCGCGAGGAGCGCCACGACCCCGTTCAGGGCCATGGCGGCGGGGACCCCGATGCCGGTGGCCAGGAAGCCGATCCACAGGGTACCCAGCGGCTGGGTGCCGATGCAGGCCGAGAGGATGCCCATGGCCCGGCCCCGGCTGTCGGGCGGCGCCGCGAGGAGGACCAGGGTGCTCTGCATGGCCGCGAAGCCCGACTCGGCGGCCCCGACCAGCACGAGAATGGCGAGGCACGCCCAGCGCCAGCGCAGCCCCGTGAAGGCCAGCAGCAGGAACGGCGCCACCAGCACCGCGGTCGCGAAGAGCCGGCCGTGCGCGACGAACCCGCGGCGCGACGCGATGGCCAGCGCGCCGAGCAGCGCGCCCAGCCCGTCGGCCGCGACCAGCGCGCCGAGCCACTCCGGGCCCACGCGCAGGACCTGGCGCGCGAAGACCGGCAGCATGTGCTGGTACGGGAAGAAGAGCGTGTTCATCAGCACCGTGATGATCAGCACCGCGCGCACGGTGGGCTCGCGCCAGGCCTCGCGAAAGCCCTCCCCGAGGCTCGACACGACCGAGGCGGTGTCGCGGCCGCTCGGCCCGCCGATCCGGGCGGGCAGGCCGACGAAGGCGAGCAACCCGAGCGCGTAGAGCACGGCCACCGCCACGTAGCACGGCGCCGGGCCCATGCGCGCGAGCCCGATGCCGGCCAGCACCGGCCCGATCATCTTGGCGACCTGCATCGAGACGGTCTCGAGCGAGACCGCGGTGGCCACGCGGCGCGGCCCCACCAGCGCGTAGAGCGCGGTGCGCCGGGCCGGGAAGTCGATCGCCCAGAGGACCCCGAAGAGCACCTCGAGGCCGACCATCGGCCAGAAGCCGCCGCGCCCGGCCGCGAAGACCGCGGCGAGGACCAGCCCGGTCGCGAGCCCCAGCGTCTGGGTGAAGACGAGCACGCGCCCGCGGTGCATTCGGTCCGCGAGCAGGCCGGTGAAGGGGCCCAGCAGCATCATCGGCGCGGAGCGGGCGAACGCGGCCACCGCGACCATGAACGGCGAGTCGGTGAGCTGGAAGGCGAGCCAGCCGAGCAGGACCAGGTCCATCCAGCGCGCGCCGTTGACGCAGAGACCGGAGAGCCAGAGCCGGCGGTACGGGGTTTCGCGGAGGATCTCGGCGAAGGCGTGGGGCGCGGCCAGGGCGGCCGCCGCGGGAGCGACGCTGCTCACCGCGTAGGGATAGCACGGAAGGCCCGCCGGACCCAAGCGGTCCGGCCGATTGACACGGCCCGCGATTGCCGGATAATCGGCCCACCTTTTCCCGTCCGGACCCTTCGCTCGAAGGAGGCGTGCCCCATGACCCTGCGCGCTCTGGTCCTGATCCTGGTGGCCCTGCTCGTCCTCGCCCTTCCGGCGACTCTGCCGGCCGCGCCCGAGGGCCAGCTCACCTGGGCCGTGCACATCTCGCTGGCACCCACGTGGTTCGACCCGGCGGAGACCCCGGGGATGATCACGCCCTACATGGTCCTCTACGCCCTGCACGACGCGCTGGTGAAGCCCATGCCCGGGCAGCCGCGGGCGCCGGGGCTGGCCGAATCCTGGTCGGTCTCGAAGGACGGGCTCGTGTACGAGTTCGTGCTCCGCAAGGGCGCGCTCTTCCACAACGGCGACCCGGTCACGTCGGACGACGTGAAGTTCTCGCTGGAGCGCTACCGCGGCACCGCGGTCAAGGCGTTGAAGGAGCGCGTGGCCAGCGTGGAGACCCCCGATCCCGGGCGCGTGCGCATCCGGCTCAAGCAGCCCTGGCCGGACTTCCTGACGTTCTACACCAACGCCACCGGCGCGGGCTGGATCGTGCCGCGCAAGTACGTGGAGAAGGTGGGCGAGGAGGGCTTCAAGAAGGCGCCGGTGGGCGCGGGCCCCTACAAGTTCGTCTCGTTCACGCCCGGGGTAGAGCTGGTGCTGGAGGCCTTCGAGCAGTACTGGCGCAAGAGCCCGAGCGTGAAGCGGCTGGTGCTGCGGGTGATCCCCGACGAGGCCACGCGGCTGGCCGCGCTCAAGCGCGGGGAGGTGGACATCGCGTACTCGATCCGCGGCGAGCTGGCCGAGGAGCTGCAGAAGACCCCCGGGCTCACCCTCAAACCGGCGGTGATCCAGGGAACGTTCTGGCTCTACTTCGCCGACCAGTGGGATTCCAAATCGCCGTGGCACGACCGGCGGATGCGGCAGGCCGCGAGCCTGGCCATCGACCGGCCGTCCGTCAACCAGGCGCTGACGCTCGGCTACTCGCGGCTCAACAACAGCATCATCCCGACGTCGTTCGAGTACTTCTGGCAGCCGCCCGCCCCGGCGTACGACCCGGCCCGGGCCAAGAAATTGCTCGCGGAGGCGGGGTACCCGTCGGGCTTCGACGCGGGGGAGTACTACTGCGACGGCTCCTACGCCAACCTCGGCGAGGCGGTCGCCAACTCCCTGCAGCAGGTGGGCCTCCGGGTGAAGCTGCGCCCGCTCGAGCGCGCGGCGTTCTTCAGCGGCTACTCGGAGAAGAAGTTCAGGAACCTCATCCAGGGGTCCAGCGGCGCCTTCGGCAACGCGGCCACGCGCCTCGAGGCCTTCGTGGCCGCTGGCGGCGCCTACGTCTACGGCACGTACCCGGACATCGAGGGCCTGTTCCAGGAGCAGGCCGCCGACAACGACCCGAAGCGGCGCGAGGCCACGCTCCACCGCATGCAGCAGCTCCTCCACGAGAAGGTGGTCTACGCCCCGATCTGGGAGCTGGCGTTCCTCAACGGCGTCGGGCCCCGCGTGCGCGAGTCGGGCCTGGGCCTGATCTCGGGCCACGCCTACTCGGCGCCCTACGAGGACATCACGCTCCGGGGCAAGTAGCTGAAGACGAGGTGCGGGGGCAGGTAGAGCACGAGCGCGAACGCGAGGATCAGCAGGGCCAGGTACGCCCAGGGCGGCCGCGTGGTGTGGGGCGTCCCGAGCCCGTGGACCCAGTTCACGTTCTGGGCCGGGTCGGTGAGCCAGTACGACACCGGCAGCACGATCAGGGCGAGCAGGCTCTGGTAGAGCCACGCGCGCCGATCGTAGCCGAGGCGGAGCACGAGCCAGACGAGCCCGGCGGGCAGCGGCACGTGGAAGAGGGAGAGCGCGCGGAGATAGCGGGGCGCCTTCGCGTCGAACATGTAGGCGCTCATGCCGAACATGGCGTGGCCGGTGAGCAGGCGGCCGAAGAAGTCCAGGTTCCACGCGAGCTCGGGCAGCAGCACCGCGAGCGTCATCATGCTCGCGAGGAGCGGGCTCTCCAGCCAGAGCGTCGCCCCGGTGGTCAGGAGCGCGATGTCGGAGAACCAGAGGAAGTTCTTCGGGCCGTAGTGCGCCCAGTACACCGGCACCAGGACCAGGAGGAAGAGGGTGTAGCCGAGCTTGATCCCGAGGTGGATCTGGTCCCCCGCCACCTAGATGATCACCTTCTCCTCGACCACGAAGGTCTTGTTGCCGCCGATGAAGAGCGCCCCGTCCGCGTGGAGCGCGGCCATCTCGGGCGACGCCAGCGCGCGGTCCATGCTCGCGCGGTCCGCGAACCAGAGCTCGGCGATGCCGTCCACCTCGACGGGCGTGGTCGGGATGTCGGGCCGCTTGTACTCCTCGATGATGTGCGACTGCACGTAGCGCTTGAGCCCGGGCACCGCGTGGGCCAGCGGGGCGTGCACGTCGAGCCAGTGGCGCGTGAACTGCTCGCGCGTCATGCCCGCCTTGCGAGTGAGCAACGTGACGCGCTTGATCATGACGGCAACGTGGGCCCGAGACTAGGATTGATCCGCTTGTAGACGACCGGCGAGCCCGCGTCGAGCCGCATGTGGTGCCGCACCCGGCGGGTCCACGGGTTCGCGTCGCGCACCTTGTTCCAGGCCTCGCCCTCGGGCACGTCCGGGCGCTCGAACTCGTAGACCGTGAGGTACTTGGGCTGGCCCTCGACCGCCACGAAGCGGCGAGCACGGATCACGCCGGGCACCGTGAGGTAGTCGGGGACGTAGACCCAGTTGTACCAGTCGTTCCACTCCTCCTCCATGTGGGCGGGGATGTCCATGCGCCCCATCTGCAGATACGGCGACGGCCCCATGGTCAGCTCGACCGGGTTGGTGCGCGCCGGGAAGATCTGGCGGTAGCCGTTCAGCAGGTAGTTGCGCCCGACGTGGCCGCCCGAGGACTGCTGCCGGCGCGCGGAGGGGCGGAAGCGCACCTCGTCGAGGAAGGCGGCGGTGCGCAGCACCCCCGCTTCCTCCAGCTCGTACATCGCGAGGTACTTGGGCCCGCCGCGCAGGGCCACGTAGCGCGATGCTCCGAGAAAGCCGGGCACCTTCAGGAGCCGGTCGAGGTGCTCCTCGTCGTACCAGCGGTTGAACTCGGCCTCGTGCTGGGCATCGACGTCCGTCCACAGCATCAGCAGCCCGGTGCCGCGCGTCTTGGCCATGCTCGCTCCCTCGCTGGATGCGCTCTTGACTGCCCGGTCGGCGTCGCGCAGGATCGGCGGCGGTCGACGTGAACGCGCCGACGATACGGCAGCGCGAGGAGAGACGCAACCGCAGCGCAAGGAGGAACGCAATGGCACTGCTCGACGGCAAGGTGGCGGTGGTGACGGGCGGCGGCACGGGCATCGGGCGCGCGGTCTCGATGGGCCTGGCCGCCGCGGGCGCCGCGGTGGTGGTGAACGACTACGGGGTCAGCGTGGACGGGATGGATCCCTCCAGCGAGCCGGCGAACGCGGTGGTGGCGGAGATCCGCCAGGCGGGCGGGCGCGCGGTGCCCGCGGCGGACAGCGTGGCCACCATGGCGGGCGGCCGCGCGGTGGTGGAGCTGGCCCTCAAGGAATTCGGCGATCTCCACGTGCTGGTCTGCTGCGCGGGCATCCTGCGCGAGCGGATGATCTTCAACATGAGCGAGGAGGAGTGGGACGCGGTGATCGCGGTGCATCTCAAGGGCCACTTCACGGTCATGCAGCCGGCCACCCGTCACATGCGCGAGCGCAAGACCGGGAGCATCATCACCTTCACCTCCGCGGCGGGCCTCGAGGGCAGCCCGGGCCAGCCCAACTACTCGGCGGCCAAGGAAGGCATCGTCGGCCTCACCCGCTCGACCGCGCTCGCGATGGCGAAGTACGGTGTGCGCTGCAACGCGATCTCGCCCACCGCCGACACGCGCATGACCCAGCGGCTGCCCGGCGAGCGCCGCGGCGCCGCCACCGCCACTCCGCCCGAGGCCATCGCCCCGGTCGCGACGTTCCTGGCCAGCGACCGGGCCCGCCACATCACGGGCCAGGTGATCGGGGTGCGCGGTAGCGAGGTGAGCGTGTTCTCCCACCCCGCGCCGATCCGCACCGCGAGCACGCCCGGCGACTGGACCGCGGAGCAACTTGCGGAGACCTGGGACCGCACGCTCGGCCAGGACCGGCTGCGGCGCCTCGACGCGATGAAGATCCCGTGGCCGCCCGCTCCGGCCTGAGCGG
>DATFUK010000598.1:0-3233 GCA_035260865.1 Candidatus Methylomirabilota bacterium
GTTCCTCCGCGCGCACCCGCCCGACACGTTCCCCGAGGACGGCACCGACGCGGGGTACGGCTCCGGGGCGCACTCGCGTGCCTTCACCCGCGCGCTCGGCGAGCGGGGCTGGCTCAGCATGGGCTGGCCGCGCGAGCACGGGGGCCAGGCGCGGCCGATGGGCTACCTCCTGATCCTGCTCGAAGAGCTGGCCGCGGCCGGCGCGCCGTTCGGCCCGCTCTCCGGCTGCCTGCAGGTCTCCGACTCCATCATTCGCAACGGCTCCGAGACCCTCCAGCGCGAGATCCTGCCGCTCGTGGCGCGCGGCCAGGCGACCTTCTGGCAGGGCTACAGCGAGCCCGACGCCGGCTCGGACCTGCTCGCGCTCAAGACGCGGGCCCGCCTCGAGGGCGATCACTGGGTGCTGGACGGCCGCAAGATCTGGTCGAGCCACGCCGGCATCGCGACCCACGGGACGGTCCTGGCGCGCACGGATCCCGCGTCGACGCGGAACCGTGGTCTCAGCATGTTGGTCGTCGACAACCGGCTCCCCGGCATGGACGTGCGGCCGATCAAGAGCCTCACCGGCCGCGTCTACCACTACGAGATCTTCATGGACGGCGTGCGGGTGCCGCGCGACTGGGTCCTGGGCAAGCCGGGCGAGGGCTTCGCCCAGCTCCTGAAGGGCCTCGACACCGACCGTTTCTGGGGGCGCTTCTACAAGGCGCCGTTCCTCCGCCGCATCCTGGGATTGCTGGTCGAGTACGTGAACAGCGCCATGCCCGGCGACGCGGTGGCGCGCCGGCGCCTCGCCCACGCGGCCACCGAGATCGCGGCCCTCCGCGCGCTCTTCCTCCGCGCCGCGTGGCTCATCGAGCGCGGGCGGCCCGCCACCGGCGAGGTCTCCGCCGCGAAGGTCATGGCCGACGAGCTGGGGCAGCGCGTGCTCTCGATGGGCATGGAGCTGCTCGGCCCCTTCGCCGTGCTCCGCGCCGGCTCCCGCTGGGCTCGCCTGCGCGGCGAGATCGAGCACCAGTACCAGACGAGCTGGGGCCACACGCTGGCCGGCGGCACGTCCGAGATCCAGCGCACGACCATCGCGGTGCGCGCACTCGGCCTGCCCGCGGAGCCGCGGGCCCGCGCCTGATGGATCTTTCGTTCACGCCGTCGCAGCAGCTCCTCCAGCAGTCGGCGCGCGCGCTGCTCCAGCAGCGCTGCCCGCCGGAGCGCGTGCAGGAGCTCGCGCTCGACCCGCGGGGCTTCGCGGCGGATCTCTGGAAGGAGGTCGCCACGCTCGGCTGGCCCGGCCTCCTCGTGCCGATCGAGCTGGGCGGCAGTGGCGGGTCCATCGGTGACGCGCTGGCGCTCGTCGAGGAGATGGGGCGCGCGTGCGTGCCGGGTCCGTTCATCACGAGCGCGGTCGTCGCGACAATTGGGCTGACCGAAGCGGGCGCGCTGACCGAAGCCGGCGCGCGGCGTGCCCGGGCGCTCCTCCCCACCCTGGCCCTGGGCGATCGGATCTGCACGCTCGCGGTGCTCGAGGAGTCGGGACGGCTCGATCCCGACGCGCTGGCCCTGCCCGTCGCCGTCCCCGGGCGCCTCGCGGGACGCAAGCTCTTCGTCCCGGACGCGCACGTCGCGACCGACGTGATCGTGCTCGGGCGGGCCGCGGCCGGGCCGACCGCGCTGCTGCTCCCGATGAACCGCCCCGGCATCACCGCGCGCCCGCTCGACAGCATGACCGGCGACAAGCTCTTCGAGCTCGAGCTGGCCGACGTGGAGACCGGCCCCGACGATGTGCTCGGCGCGCCCGGAGACGGGTGGACGCTGCTGGCCCCCGCGCTCCGCGCCGGCGCCCTCGCCCGGAGCGCCGAGATGGCCGGCGCCGCCCAGCGCGTGCTGGAGCTGTGCGTGGAGCACGCGCGCGGGCGCGTGCAGGGCGGCCGGCCCATCGGCGGCTACCAGGCCATCCAGCACGCGTGCGCCGACCTCTTCCGCGACGTCGAGAGCGCGCGGTGGCTCACGTGGGAAGCCGCGTGGGCGCTCGAATCGAGCCGGCCGGGCGCCGCGGCCGCCGTCTCGACCGCCAAGGCCTACTGCGCGGAGGCGGCCCTGCGCGTGGCCCGCCGCGGCCACCAGATCATGGGCGCCATCGGCTACAGCGAGGAGCACCCGCTCCATCTCTTCCACAAGCGCATCCTCGCGGCCGGCCAGGATGCGGGCGACGCGGCGCTCCACCTCGAGACGGTCGCGCGCGCGATCGGCCTCGCCTGATCGTCGGAACGGAAGGGCCATCATGACGGATCCCGCGGCGCTCGACCGGCATCGCTACCTGGCCCTCGCAACCTTCCGTCGCTCCGGCGCCGAGGTGAGGACCCCGGTCTGGTTCGCCGCGGTGGACGGCAAGCTCTACGTGTTCACCGCGGGCGACTCGGGCAAGGTCAAGCGCCTGCGTCACTCCCCGCGCGCGCGGGTCGCCCCTTCCGACGTGCGCGGGCACGTGCGCGGGGCGTGGTCGGAGGCGGCCGCGCGCCTCGTCACCGAACCCGCGGTGATCGACAAGGCGCACGCCGCCTTGCGCGCGAAGTACGGCGTGCAGATGAGGCTCGGCGATCTGTTCTCCCGCCTCACCGGCCGGAGCGCGCGCCGGGCCTGGATCGAGATCGAGATCTGAGCCATGGTCTCGCCCCGGACGCTTCACACGGCCAGGACCGCCCTCTGGATCACGTGCGGCTGGATCGGGGCGGCCCTGCTCGCCCACTGGATCGTGCGGCGGGTGCCCACCCATCTCGCCCGGGAGCTCACCGCGATCGCGACCGGCGCGGTGATCGGGCTGGCCAGCGCGTGGTTCGAGCTGCGGCTGATTCCCCGCCACGTGCGGGCCCTGACCGTCGGGGGTCTCCTCCTCCTCCGGACCTTCTTCTACGTCACCCTGTGCGCGGCGGTCATCCACGCGGTGACGATGAGCATGCTGGGCCTCTCCGAGCACGGGGGCCTGCTCGCGTACTACACGTCCGAGCAATACCGCGATTTCGTCCTGGGCGGCCGGTTCCTGGCCGCGCTGGCCATCCTCACCCTCGCGAGCTTTCTCATCAATTTCGTCCGGCAGCTCAACCGGATGCTCGGTCCCGGCACGCTGGTGAACCTCCTGCTCGGCCGGTATCACCGGCCGGTCGCCGAGGAGCGCATCTTCATGTTCCTCGACCTGAACGACTCCACCGCGATCGCGGCGACGCTGGGGCCCTTTCGCTTCA
>DATFUK010000599.1:0-8754 GCA_035260865.1 Candidatus Methylomirabilota bacterium
TCGGTCGCGGCCGCGTTGCCGGTCAGATGGAACGCCTGGCAGCGGCACCCGCCGAAGTCGGCGGCCCGCCGGTCGCAGCTGCGGCAGGGCTCCGGCATCCACGCCTCGCCGCGGTACGCGTTGAAGGCGTCCGAGTGCTGCCAGATCTCCTCGAGGGACCGGTCCTGAACGCGATCGAAGCTCAGCCCGGGCAGGGTGTGGGCGGCGTGGCACGGGAGGGCGAGCCCATCCGGGCTGACCACGATGAAGCGGCGCGCCCAGCCGTCCATGCACGCCTTTGGGAACTCGGAGTAGTAGTCCGGGATCACGAACAGCAGCTCCATGCTTCCGCGAAGGCGCTCCCGGGCCGCGCGGGCGACCTCGCGGGCCCGGTCGAGCTGCTCCCGGGTCGGCAGGAGCGCGCGCCGGTTGGGGAGCGCCCAGCCCAGGTACTGCGTGTTGGCCAGCTCGAGCCGGTCCGCGTGGAGCGATTCGCCCAGCGCGATGATCTCGGCCACCCGGTCCAGGTTCTCCCGGTGCAGCACGACGTTGATCGTGAGCGGCAGCCCCAGCTCCTTGACGAGGCGCGCCACCTCGAGCTTGCGCTCGAAGGAACGGAGGCCGGCGATGCGGTCCGATTCCGAGGCGCGGACGTCCTGCACCGACACCTGCACGTTGTCGAGCCCGCAGGCCCGCAGCCGCGCGAGGCGCTCGCGCGTGCAGGGGATGCCGCTGGTGATCAGGTTGGTGTAGAGGTCGAGCGCGCGCGCGCCCTCCACCATCGTTTCGAGATCGTCGCGGATCAGGGGCTCGCCGCCGGTGAGGTTGAGCTGCACCACCCCGAGGGCCTCCGCCTCGCGGAAGACGCGCAGCCAATCCGCGGTCGAGAGCGCGTCGCGGTGGTCCGCGTAGTCGAGCGGGTTCGAGCAGTACACGCAGCGCAGCGGGCAGCGGTACGTCAGCTCGGCGACGAGGGTATAGGGCCGCGGGGCGTCGCCCGTCACCCGTCGCTCCGGATCAACCCGCGGTCGACCATCGCGTGCAGGAAGGTCAGCACCTGGCGCTCGATGGCCTCCGGCGGCTGGGGCGCGTACTGCTCGGCGAGGCGTTCGACGATGGCGGCGACGGTGTGCTCGCCCGTGCACAGCTTCACCACCGCGGCCGCGGTCGCGTTCAGCACGAGCCCGCGCTCCGGGTAGAGGAGCATGTAGCGCTCGTCCTTGCGGTCCCACCGCAGGCGCACCTTGGGCGCGAGCCGGGGCCGGGCCTCGGCGGCGAGACGGGAGCCGGTATCAGGCACGAGCGCCGCCCGGCCCCCAGCCCGGCTCGACGTAGGCGGTGTAGAGGCTGTCGAGCAGGTGCCAGAGGATCTCGGTCTTCCGGATGAGCGCGGCCACGCAACGGGCCTGCAGCTCGTAGGTGTGGGCGTGGCGCACCACGAAGTCGATGGCCTCGAGCGAATCCTGCCGGGCCCGGGGCGGGCGCGTGCGGAAGTAGTCGAGGGTGTCGCGGCTGATCCACGGGTAGTGGCGCTCCCAGGCGAGCACGCGCTTGGTCATGAGGTCGGGCGAGAAGAACTCGGTGAGCGAGGACGCGACCGCCTCGAGCAGGGTCCGCTCGCGCACCAGCTCCACGTAGCCATCGCACGCGAAGCGCACCCCGGGCAGGACCGAGCGGCAGCTCGCCACCTCCTCGCGGTCCAGGCCCACCCCATCGGCCAGGCGCAGCCACAGCTCGAGCCCGCCCTCGCCCGGCGCGTCGCCGTCGTGATCGCGGATCCGCCGCATCCACATCCGCCGGAACCCGGGGTCCTCGGACTTGGACAGGATGATGGCGTCCTTGATCGGCACCCGGGTCTGGTAATAGTAGCGGTTCAGCACCCACTGCTGCAGCTGTGGCTGGGTGAGCTTCCCGTCGTGCATCAGCACGTGGTAGCGATGGTGGTCGTGATAGCGGTACTCGCCCTCGCGGCGGACCCACTCGATGAGCTCGTCGCGGCTGAGCGGCGGTCGTCCTGCGGTCATATCCGCACCTCCATGCCGTCGCGGGCGACTTCCCAGCCCGCCGCCTCCACGCGCGCGCGCTCCGGGGAGTCGTCGCGCAGCAGCGGATTGGTGTTGTTCAGATGGATGAAGATCCGCCGCGGCGCGGTCACCCCGTCAAGCCGGGCCAGGCTGCCGTCCGGACCGCCGATCGGCAGGTGCGCCATGTCCTCCGCGCGCTTCGTCCCGAGTCCGAGCCCGGGCAGCTCGTCGGCCGACCAGAAGGTCCCGTCGAAGAACACACAGTCCGCGCCCTCGAGGGCGCGGCGTACCGCGTCGCTCACCGCGCCGACGCCGGAAAGATACGCGAGCACTCGCCCGGTCGCCCGCTCCCGGATCCGGAAGCCGATGCTATCCGCGGGCTCGGGGGTGGCGCCGGTCTCGAGATGGATCGGGAGCTTGCCCGGCACCGCGACCGCCTCGACCAGCAGCCCCGAGGGCCGACCGTCCACGCCCGCCAGCTCCTCCTCGCGGCCGAGGTGGAGCGAGCGCCAGGTGACCTGGCCGGGAAAGCGATCGAGCGTCCGGTACAGCACGTTGCCGTCGATGAACCCGCGGCGCAGGCGGTCGGTCGCGTAGATCACGAGCGGGTGCGACTCACGCAACGATAGAAGCCCCAGGCAATGATCGAGGTCGCCGTTGGTCAACAGGATGGCCGCGATCGGGGAATGACGGGGGCCGCGGGGATGAAGCGAAGGGAAGCTCTCGATCTGCTGACGGATCTCCGGCGAGCAGTTCAGCAGGAACCACTGATCGCCGTCGGCGCTGACCGCCACGCATTCCTGGCTGCGGGCGGTGGCCTGGAGACTTCCGGCCCGCACGCCGCGACAGTTCGGGCACCCGCAGTTCCATTGCGGGAACCCGCCGCCGGCAGCCGAACCCAGCACCCGGATCAGCATCGTTGGTCGCCGGAAGCAGCACAGCCCTTCCACCGGCCTGGCGGCCGGTCAGAAGGGCTGTGAGTCTGAGCGATCCAGCCTTAGAAGCGGTCGTCCTGTTCCCGCTCGAACTCGTCCTGGTAAGAGTTGATCTCGGCGTCCATTCTCACTTCCACGAATTCCGGGGCTTCCCAGGCCATCGCTCTCACCTCCATTGGCAGAGTTTCAAACTCGACATGAGGCCCCAAACGGAGCCAGTGCCCGGAGTCTAGTGGAGGAGCGCCTACAGGTCAAGCACGTTCGAAGGGGCCCCCCCGGTCCCCGGGCTGGGTTCGCGGCCGGGCCCCGCGTTGACCTTGGGGGCGGTCTGTGGCCGACTGACCCGGGGGAATCATGGCTGCCCGACGAGGGACGCGGGGGTGGACCGCCGGCCGGCGCGAGTTCCTGGCCACGCTGCTGGCCCTGGTCGCCCCGGGGTGGGGGCGCCCGGGGCCCGCCGAGGCCGCCCGGTTGGGCGCCATCGGGGTACAGCTCTACACGGTTCGCGCCCTGCTGGAGCAGGACTTCGAAGGAACGCTGGCCGGGCTGGCCGCTATCGGATTCCGCGAGGTGGAGTTCGCTGGATATCGTGGCCGCACCCCTCAGGCCGTGCGCGCGGCGCTGACACGGGCCGGACTCGCCGCCCCCTCGGCCCACGTGTCGATCGAAGCCGTCCGAGATGATCTGCCCCGGCTGCTGGACGGGGCGCGGGCCATGGGGCATCGCTACGTGGTCGTCGCCTGGCTTCCGGCCGAGCAGCGAACCCCGGACGGCTACCGGGCGGCCGCCGACCTGTTCAACCGCGTCGGCCGGCAGACCGCGGCAGCCGGAATCCAGTTCGCCTACCATAACCACGCGGACGAATTCGCTCGACTCGACCGCGGCATGCCCTACGATCTGCTCCTGGAGCGATGCGACCCGCGCTACGTGGCCTTCGAGATGGACCTCTACTGGATCACCAAGGGGGGTCAGGATCCGCTCGCGTACTTCGCGCGCTGGCCGGGCCGCTTCCCCTTGGTGCACGTCAAGGACTCCAGCGGCGCCCCGGATCACCGCATGGTGGACGTGGGCGCGGGGAGCATCCCGTGGAAGGCGATCCTCACCCGCCGGGAGCAGGCCGGCATCCGGCACTACTTCGTCGAGCACGACGCGCCTGGTGATCCCCTCGCCAGTGTCCGGAGGAGCTATGAGTACCTGCGCGGGCTGGACGTCTGAGCGCCGACGGCGCCGGGCGAGGTTGGCGGCCGGCGTCCTGATCCTCGCGATGACGGCGACCTGGCCGGCCCGCGATTGGCTATCCGCTCAGGAGGTGAACCTGGCCGGCGCTCGCAATGGAAGCCAGGTGATCAAGTACACCTCGGAGCGAGGCGGGGAGTGGCGCGCCGAGAAGCTCATCGACGAGCGCGCGACTTCGGGCGGCTGGGCGTCCGCGGACGGCTCCCTGCCGCAGGAGATCATCGTCCGGCTTCCCGCGCCGTCCCGCTTCAACACGCTGGTGTTCAACCTGGACGGCGGCGCGCCCGAGAGCGAGTGGGCGCGGGACATCGCGATCTACACCGCCGACCCGTTTCCCACCATGGGGGGATGGAAGCTGGTGACCACCGTGAGCCTGGCGCGCCAGGCCGGGGACCAGACGTTCACGGTCACCTCGATGGACGGGCGATTCGTGCGGCTCTTGATCACCTCGGCCCACACCCCGGCCGCGCCGCGGGTGAGCCTCCGACAGTTCAGGCTGTTTCTCCGCTGAGCGGGGGCTCCCCGCGCGTCACCGATTGAACGGGGGCACGTAGGTCAGGCCGTACTTGACCAGGATGTTCTGGATGGTCCGGTCACCGAGCAGCCGATCGAGGGCCTCGTTGACCGCGTCGCGCATCGGCGGGTCGGCTCCGACCAGGCGCACCGCGACGTTCCACTGGAGCTCCGGGTCGCGGACATAACCGTCGGCGACCTTCACTCCCGCCTGGGGATGGTCCTTGAGGAACCAGCCCAGGTACGGATCGGTGACCATGCCGGCCGCGACCTCACCCTTGGCCACCGCCTCGATGATCTCGGTCTGGTCCCGGTAGGCGGTGATCCCGATACCGTGGGTCTGCAGCTGGTAGTGCGGCCACGACGTGTACTCCACGCCGATCTTCCCCGCCTTCACGTCTTCCGGACGATGCACGACGGTGTCGGCCTGGGGCACGAGCAGCACGTAGCCACTGCCGGCGTACGCCTTGGTCAGGAGGGCGCCACGGGGCGACGAGACCTTCTCATCCGTCAGGGGCACCACCGCGCCGATCACCGCGTCGCAGTCCGCGCGCCGGGCGTGCCGTGTGTAGATGATCCACTCGGGGATCACCTTGACGCCCAGGATCTTGGCGATCGCGTCCGCGATCTCGAGCTGGAAGCCGGGCTGGGCCCGATCCTGGCTGGAGAAGGGCAGCGCATCGGGATGCGCGCACACCCGCAGCCAGCCCCGCTCCTTGACCGCGGCCAGCGTTCCCGCGCCGGCCTCGAGCGGGACCAGGCCGGCTACGATCAACGCCACGCACACGGTAACCGTGAGCCGATATCTAGACATGGTCACTTGTCCTCCGCATTCCCCAGGGACATGACGTAGGCCACCAGCTTCCAGATGTTGTCCCGGGGCATCATGGCCTCGAAGCCGGGCATGCCGTTCGGTGATCCCTTGCTGATGCGCGCGTAGACGTACCCCCGCTCGAGCTTCGCCCCCCGCAGCTTGGGCGCCCGGGACGGCCCGCCGTCCTTCCCGTGGCAGTAGGCGGTGCAGCTTTGCCGGAAGAGCTGGGCCCCTTCCCCGATGACCTTCGAATCGGACAGATCGAAGGGGGGCGCGCCGGTCGCCCCCTGCGCGAAGCCGGGAGAGTGATCGAGGCCCCAGCCGATCGTCAGCGCCGCGGCGAAGATCGCCGCCGCCGTCACCCCGGCGAGGAGCCTGGAAGATCGCATGGAGAAATGCCGCTCTCGATGATACACCGCGGCGAGACAGGTCGGCCCGTCCCGCCGCGGTGTTGCGGCCCCGCCTTACTTGAGCGAGAAGACGAAGATCGCGCTGCCCGCCGGGAAGTGCTCGACTTCCGGCCACAGGGCCGGGTAGAGACCCAGGACCAGCGACCCCAGGCCGCTGGGCACCGCGATGTACTGCTTGCCGTTCACCGAGTAGCTGATCGGACCGCCGCGATGGCCGGACCCGGTCCGGAAGTTCCAGAGCTCGGCGCCGCTGTCGCCGTCGTAGGCGCGCACCACGCCCTCGATGTCGCCGTGGAACACGAGGTCGCCCGCGGTGGAGAGCACGCTGCCGATCGGGGGGTACTTGAAGTGGACGGTCCACTTGCGTTCGCCGGTGATCGGGTCCCGCGCGTCCAGGTGCCCGTACGCCTCGCCGCCCGGCGGGTGCTTGGCCACCTGGTCACCCCCGAAGAACAGGCCGGCCGCCGGCTCGGTGACCGGGGTCTGCTTCTCGACGGTGACCTCCTCGCAAACCTCCATCGCGGTGTTGTACCAGAGCTTGCTCTTCGGGCTGTAGGACCCCGAGTTCCAGCTCCGCCCTCCCGCGATCCACGGGCAGATGAACGTCGGCTTGCCGATCTCGCGCGGAGGATTCCGCCCGATCAGCTCGCCGGTCTTGGGATCGATGCTCTTCACGAAGTTGTAGGTGTGAGTCATCGGCCACACGTTGTGAACCTTGCCGTTGGTCCGGTCCAGCACGAAGACGAAGCCGCTCTTGTTCTGGTGCACGAGCAGCTTCTTCCCGTCGCGGTCCATCACCAGGCTCTCGCCCAGACCCGAGTCGTAGTCCCAGTCGTCGTGCGGCATCTCCTGGTAGTGCCACTTGAGCTGGCCGCTGTCGGCGTCCAGCGCGATCACCGACGACGTGTAGAGGTTGTCTCCGGGCCGCGCGCCGCCCCAGTCGTAGTCGGGGGCCGGGTTGCCGGTTCCCCAGTACACGAGGTTGAGCGCCGGATCGTACGAGCCGGTCATCCACCCGCCGCCGCCGCCGAACTTGCCCGACTCGCCGCCCCAGCTCTTCGGGTCGTTCTTGATCGTGTTGAACTCCCACGCCTTCGACCCGTCGGACGCCTTCAGGGCGAAGATCTTGCCCTGGATCGGCAACTCGCCCGCGGTCTGGCCCAGGATGACCTTGTCCTTGACCACCAGCGGCGCGCCCGTGAAGTTGCAGGAGCACTTCTTGGTCTCGAGCAGCGTGCTGATCCACGCTTCCTTGCCGGTCTTCATGTTGAGCGCGATGACCCGGCCGTCGAGCGTGCCGAAGTAGACGTTGCCGTGTCCGGCCGCGAGACCGCGGTTGTAGGGCTGGAAGAACAGGGTGGTGACCACCGGGTCGAGCTTGGTGTAGTAGTGCCAGATCTCCTTGCCGGTGGCCCCGTCCAGCGCGAACACGCGGTTGTTCGAGGCGATGTAGTACAGCACCCCGTCGATCACGAGCGGGGTCGACTCCAGGCCCTGGACCACCACGCCCGACTGATGCACCCATGCCACCTGCAGATCCTTGACGTTCGTCTTGTTGATCTGGGCCAGCGGGCTGTAGCGGTAGGACTCGTACGTGCGGTGGTACATCGGCCAGTTGTTCGGATCATCCGACGTGAGGCGAGATGCCCCCGTTGGTTGGGCGTGAGCGACACACGCCAGTAGTGCAGAAGCGACCAGGAGCACTACGGTGAGTGCTGTCAATCGGGACGTCCTCGTCCGCATGGTCTCACTCCTTCCTCACGGGGTGGCATCAGCGCCATGAATCTCCGCCCGCTCGCCGAGCGAAGACTAGACAAGCCGGTTTATACGAGAGCCATCGAAGCACTGTCAATAGGCCAGAATCGGCGCGGCGCGCCATTGACATCGGCGCGGGGGCGGCGCTAGCATCCCCCCGGCATCCGACGCTCGGTTCCGCGGTGGGGATGTCGCGCAATGAGGAAATGTCGCGGCGCGGCCGCGGTGGCTACCGCCATGCTTGCGGGCCTGTCGATCTTCGGGCCATCGCCGCAGCCCGGGCGGGCGTCGGATCTCGCCCCACCCCTCGATTTGCCCTCCGGCTTCACGGCCGATGTGTTCGCGGCCGGGCTGGGCGCACCTCGCGCGTTGGCCGTCGATCCCGCCGGTACGCTGATCGCTTCGATCCCCAGCCAGGGAAAGGTCGTGGCCCTGGCCGATCGGGGTGCCGGGCGGGGCGTGCAGGTGGTGACGGTCGCCGAGGGGCTCCAGCTGCCGCACGGCCTCGCCTTTCGACACGGCGATCTGTACGTGGCGGAGACCGGCCGGATCCTTCGCT
The DNA here is from genome assembly GCA_035260865.1 of Candidatus Methylomirabilota bacterium. Classification (GTDB taxonomy): domain Bacteria; phylum Methylomirabilota; class Methylomirabilia; order Rokubacteriales; family CSP1-6; genus CAMLFJ01. Next base: position 8,226 of record DATFUK010000599.1, read on the forward strand.
TCCGCTACGATCCGAAGACGCTGGCCGCGCGCGATGCGATCGTGGTGGTGGCCGGCCTGCCCGGGGGCGGGCACCACTGGACCCGCGGCATCGCATTCGGTCCGGATGGCGCGCTCTACGTCAGCGTGGGGTCGTCGTGCGACATCTGCCGGGAGGCGGATCGTCGGCGGGCCTCGATCGTGCGCTACGAGGCGGATGGCTCGGGCGAGCGGCTATTCGGCACGGGTCTCCGGAACCCGGTCGGCCTGGCGGTCCATCCCCGGAGCGGGACCCTGTGGACGACGGTCAACGAGCGCGACTGGCGGCGCGGCGGCGCCCCTCCCGACTATGTCACCGAGGTGTCCCAGGACGGCTCGTACGGCTGGCCCGACTGCTACGCCGAGCGGGGAAGGTTCATGGGAGATCCGGAGCTCCAGGACCGGCGGGATTGTGAGGGGCTCACGCTGCCCACCTTCGAAGTGCCGGCTCATTCGGCCCCGCTCGGGCTGGCCTTCTATTCCGGCGCGGCATTCCCCGCGCCCTACCGGGA
>DATFUK010000600.1:0-5653 GCA_035260865.1 Candidatus Methylomirabilota bacterium
GTTGATGCTGAGCACCGCGAGGAAGATGGCGGTGCCCGGGAAGATGGCCCAGTGCGGGGCAAAGTCGAGGTTGTCCTTGGCGTCGAAGAGGATGCGGCCCCAGGTCGGGATGTCGGGCGGGAAGCCCAGCCCCAGGAACGACAGCGACGACTCCGCGATGATGGCGGCGGCCACGTCGATGGTGCCGGCCACGATGACCGGGCCCACCGCGTTGGGCAGGATGTGGCGGACGACCTGCCGCAAGGGCGGCGCCCCGAGCCCGCGGGCCGCCTCCACGAACTCCTTCTCCCGGAGCGAGAGGAACTGGGCGCGCACGAGCCGGGCCACCGGCATCCAGCGCAGGCCGCCGATCACGAACACCATCAGCATGAACACCCCCATCTCCGGACCGAGTACCTTCTTCAGCGAATCGCGGAAGAGGTACGCGAGCAGCAGGAGCAGGGGGAGCTGGGGCAGGGACAGGAAGAGGTCGGTGAGGCGCATCAGGGCGTGGTCGGTGGCGCCGCCCATCTGTCCGGCGACCGCGCCGATCAGGGTGCCCGCGATGATGGCGATGAGCATCGCGGCGACGCCGACCGCGAGCGAGATCCGGCCTCCGTAGAGCATGCGGGCGAGGAGGTCCTGGCCGAGGTCGTCGGTGCCGAGCGGGTGCGCCCACGAGGGGGCCTTGAGCTTGGCCTTGAAGTCGATCTCGTTGATGGGGACCTTGTAGACGAAGGGCCCCACCAGCACCGCCACCACCATCACCAGCAGCACCACCATCCCCACGGTGGCGAGCCGGTGCTTGCGGAAGCGCCGCCAGGACTCGCTCCAGAGCGAGTCGACCCGGGGCCGCCGGGCGACCGGGACCGTCCTCCGGACCGCCTGGGACGCCACGCCGTTCGGAGGAGGGGTCATGCCGGGCCTATCGGTACGAGATGCGCGGATCGAGCCAGCCGTAAAGCAGGTCCGCGACCAGGTTGAAGAGCACCACGAGGCACGAGAACACGAAGGTGATCGCCATGATTACCGGGGTGTCGTTGGCGAGGATCGAGGTGATCAGCAGAGAACCGATGCCGGGCACCCGGAAGATCTGCTCGGTGATCACCGCGCCGGTGAAGATGCCGGGGATCTGCAGCGCGACCAGGGTGACCACCGGGATCAGGGCGTTGCGCACCACGTGCTTGAGGATCGTGACCTTCTCGGACAGCCCCTTGGCCCGCGCGGTGTTGATGTAGTCGAGCCGGACCACCTCGAGCACCGCCGAGCGCACGTAGCGCGTCATCGCCGCGCCCTGGGCCAGGCCCAGCACGGTCACCGGCATGATGACCTGGCGCACGTTCTCCCAGTACCAGCGCCAGCCGGAGCCGCTGATGTCCGAGCGGTAGATGAAGGGCAGCCAGTCGAGGTAGATGCTGAAGAACAGGATGAAGAGGATGCCGGTGAAGAAGGTCGGCAGCGAGAAGCCGATGAACGCGAACGTGGTCGAGATCTGGTCGAAGAGCGAGTAGGGGCGGATCGCCGCGTAGACCCCGACCGGCAGGGCCACCAGGAGGCCGAGGAGCTGGGCCAGGCCGAGCACCCAGAGGGTGGTGGGCAGCCGCTGCAGGATCAGCGCGCCCACGTCCATGCGGCTCACGAAGGAGAAGCCCCAGTTGCCCCGCAGCATGGACGTGAACCAGCGCGCGTAGCGCATCGGGATCGGGTCGTCGAGGCCGAACTGGGCGCGGAGGTTGGCGCGCACTTCCGGGGGGACGTTGGGGTTGGTGGCCAGCTCCTCGAAGGGATCGCCGGGGGCCAGCGCCAGGACGGTGAACAGCACCAGGCTGATCCCCGCGAGCACGGGGATCAAGATCAGCACGCGCCGTAGCAGATACCTCGACATCTACTCAGTGCCGCGGACGGCGGGCGAGACCCTCATCGGGCCACGCCCGCCGGTCGGCCTAGGCCTCTCTGTGCCAGTAGGGAAGCTGCCAGAAGTCGGAGTCCCAGCCGCTCTGCGCCGCCTTCAGCTTGTTGCTGATCGCGGCCACCCGCGGCCGCCAGACCACCGGGATGGCGATCACGTTCTTGATGACGAGGTCGTTCATCTGGATGAACATCGCGGCGCGCTTGACCGGGTCGAGCTCGCCCTCCGCGGCCTTGTGGAGCTTGCCGAACTCCTCGCTCTGCCAGCGAACGATGTTGCGGCCCTGCCACTTGTTCTCTTTCGAGGCGATCTCCCAGGGGGTGAACTGGAGCATGAAGTCCTGGGGATCGGGATAGGTCTGGGTGACCGTGTACATCTGCAGATCGGTGGCGAAGTGCGGGTAGGTGTCGAGGTTGGCCGGGTCCGAGGAGAAGAACACCGAGGCCACCACCGACTTGATCTCGATCTCGATGCCCGCCTTGGCCGCCGCCTGCTTGACGATGGCCTGGGTCTTCTGGCGGGGCGCGTTGATCGAGGTCTGGTAGACCATCTTGAGCTTCTTGCCGTCCTTGGCCCGGATCCCGTCCGCCCCCTTCTTCCAGCCCGCCGACTCCAGGATCTGGCTGGCCTTCTCCACGTTGAACTCCCAGCGGTTGTTCTTGGAGACGTAGCGCGCGGGCGCGTTCAGGAAGTTGGCGGTGGTGATGGCGGTGCGGCCGTAGATCTCCTCCTGCACCGACGCCCGGTCGATCAGGAGGCTGAGCGCCTGCCGGACCGCCGGATCGGTCAGGAAGGGATGCTTGGTCTTGATGCTCGAGCGCTCCCCGTCCACCTCGGTCCACGGGTCGGTGTTGTTGAGCTGGAGGTGCTCCATGTTGCCGCCGGTGACGATGTCGGCCTTGCCCCGGCCGCCCTGCTCGAAGCGCTTGAGGATCTCGTCCTCCACCTGCATGTTCCAGGCGTAGTCGAACTCGCCGGTCTGCATGACCGCGCGCGCCGCCGAGACCGCGTCGCCGCCGCCCTTCATCTCGATCGAGTCGAAGAACGGCCGGTTGGGCACGTGGTAGCTCTGGTTGATCTCCCCGCGCACGATGTCGCCGGGCTTGAAGTCCACGAACTTGTACGCGCCGGTGCCGACCGGCTTCAGGTTGTTCGGCGCCTCCCGCGACTTCTCGCCCCGGTAGCCGTCGAAGAGGTGCTTGGGGATGATCATGACGTTCACGCCGCAGAACGCGTTGGACCAGAACGGGATCGGCTTCTTGAACACGAGCCGCACCGTGTGGGGGTCCAGCACGTCGATCTTCTCGATGTCGAGGTACGACCCGATGGTCCGGGCCGCGGTCTTGGGATCGGTCACGAACTCCCAGTTGAACACCACGTCGGCCGCGGTGAACGGCTTGCCGTCGTGCCAGGTCACGCCCTTCTTCAGCTTCCAGGTGACGGAGCGGCCGTCCTTGGCGAGGCCGCCGTTCTGCACCGACGGGATCTCCGCGGCCAGCACCGGGTAGAGGTTGCCCTCGGGGTCGAACGAGGCCAAGGGCTCGTAGAAGATGCGCGAGCCGTCCTGATCCTTGGTGCCGGTGGCGAAGTGCGGGTTGAGCAGGGTGGGCGCCTGCCACCACAGGACCTTCAGCTGGCCGCCGCCCCCGCGCTTGGTCGGGGCGAACATCGGAGCGCCCTTGGGCTGAGCGTGCGCGACGCCCGCGGAGGCGAGCATTTGCGCGGCCAGCGGAGCGGTCAGGCCGACCGCCAGCATGGACTGGACGAACTCCCGGCGGCTCAAGCTCCCGGCCTTGACCCGGCCGATCATGTCTCTCAGTTCACGCTCTTGCATCGATGGTCCTCCCTCGGTGGGTCAGCGGTGACCGGTTGGATGGCTTCTTATAAGGCTTCACGGGCAAAACTGTCAAGCGAGCCGCCGGGTTCCGCTACCCCTGGCGGGTCCAGTAGGGCAACCGCCAGAAGGTCGACTCCCAGCCCGAGAGGTCCATGCCCCGGAGGTTGGCGGCGGAGGCGGAGGCCCCGTTGCGCCAGAGCACGGGAATCACCACCACGTTCTGGATGATCAGGTCGTTCATCTTGACGAACAGGGCCGCGCGCTTGACTGGATCGAGCTCGCTGTCCGCGGCCTTGTAGGCGCGGTCGTACTCCTCATTGCGCCAGCGCGTGATGTTGCGGCCCTGCCACTTGTTGGCCTTGGACGCCACCTCCCAGGACACGAACTGGTTCATGAAGTACTGCGGGTCGGGCGCGTTGGGCCCGTTGTTGTACATCTGGAGGTCCGAGTAGAAGTGGGGGTAGGTGTCCGGGTTGGCCGCGTCGGACGAGAAGAACACCGACGCGGTGACCGACTTCAGCTCGAGCTCGATGCCCGCCTTGGCCGCCGCCTGTTTGACGATCTGCTGGTTCTTCTGGCGAGGGGCGTTGATGGAGGTCTGGTAGAGCATCTTGAGCCGCTTGCCGTCCTTGGACCGGATGGCGTCGCCGCCCCGCTTCCAGCCCGCCGCCTCCAGGAGCGCGGCCGCCTTCTCCACGTTGAACTCCCACTTCATGTTCGAGGAGCGGAAGCGGGAGGGGGCGTTGAGGTAGTTGGCGGTCGTCTGACCCTGCCGGCCGTAGATCTGCTCCTGCACCGAGGCCCGGTCGACGAGCAGATTCAGGGCCTGGCGCACCGCGGGGTCCGACAGGAGCGGATGGGCGGTCTTGACGCTCGAGCGCTCGCCGTCCACCTCGGTCCACGGATCGGTGTTGTTGAGCTGGATGTGCTCCATGGCGCCGGTGGGCCAGATGTTGACCCGCCCCTTGCTGCCCTGCTCCAGCCGCAGGAGGATATCGTCCTCCACCTGCATGTTCCAGGCGTAGTCGTACTCCCCGGTCTGCAGCACCGCCCGCGCTGCGGACACCGCGTCGCCGCCCCCCTTCATCTCGAGCGTGTCGAAGAACGGCCGGTTGGGCACATGGTAGCCGGGGTAGATCTCGGCCCGCACCACGTCGCCCGGTTTGAACTCCACGAAGCGGAAGGCTCCGGTGCCGACCGGTCTGAGGTTCGTGGGCGCCTCGCGGGATTTGGCGCCGCGGTAGGCGTCGAAATGATGCTTGGGGATGATCTGGCCGCGGGTCCCGCAGAACGCGTCGGCCCAGAAGGGCTGGGCTTTGTTGAAGACGATCTTCACGGTGTGGGGATCGGGGGTCTCGATCTTGCTGATCTCGCGATACGAGCCGCTCGTCACCGCGGCGGTGGCCGGATCGGCGACGAACTCCCAGTTGAAAACGACGTCGTCGGCGGTGAAGGGCTTGCCGTCGTGCCAGGTGACGCCGCGCTTGAGCTTCCAGGTGACCCAGGTGAGATCGCGGGCGAGCGTGCCCGCGTTCACGCTCGGCACCTCGGAGGCCAGGACGGGCACGATGTTGCCGTCGGGATCGAAGGCGGCCAGGGGCTCGTAGAAGATACGCGAGGCGTCCTGGTCCTTGGTGCCCGTGGCGAAGTGCGGATTCAAGAGCGTGGGCGCCTGCCACCACAGGGTCTTGAGCAGCCCGCCGCCGCCGCGCCTGGTCGGCGTGAACGTCGAGGCGACACGCGACTGCGCGTGGGCCGCACCCGACGTGGCCAGCATCTGCGCCGCCATCGGCGCAGTCAGACCGAGGCCGACCATCGTCTGCACGAACGCACGGCGCGAGAGCCGGCCACGCTTCACCGCGTCGATCAGTTCGCGGAGCGCGTATTCGTCCATTATTTTCCTCCGAGGACTTTGCGTGGATCGAATG
>DATFUK010000601.1:0-2729 GCA_035260865.1 Candidatus Methylomirabilota bacterium
GACTACTTCGGCCGGCTCTACGAGTGGGCGGTCCAGCTCATCCGCGCGGGCAAGGCGTACGTGGACGATCTCTCGGCCGACGAGATCCGCGAGCACCGCGGCACGCTGACCGAGCCCGGGCGGGAGAGCCGGTGGCGCAACCGGCCGGTCGACGAGAACCGGGACCTCTTCGAGCGCATGCGCGCGGGCGAGTTCGAGGACGGGAGCAAGGTCCTGCGCGCGAAGATCGACATGGGCCATCCCAACCTCAACCTGCGCGATCCGGTGATGTACCGCATCCGCAAGACCGCGCACCACCGGACCGGCGACACCTGGTGCGTGTACCCGATGTACGACTGGGCCCACGGCCAGTCCGACTCGATCGAGGGCGTCACCCACTCGCTGTGCACGCTCGAGTACGAGGACCACCGCCCGCTCTACGACTGGTACCTCGACGCGCTCGGGGTCTACCACCCGCGCCAGATCGAGTTCGCGCGCCTGAGCCTGAGCCACACCGTGATGTCCAAGCGCAAGCTGCTCACCCTCGTGCAGGACGGCCTCGTAAGCGGCTGGGACGACCCGCGCATGCCGACCCTGGCCGGCCTGCGGCGGCGCGGCTACACCCCCGAGTCCCTGCGCGACTTCAGCGAGCGCATCGGGGTGACCAAGGCCGCGAACCTCGTCGAGGTCGCCCTGCTCGAGCACTGCCTGCGCGAGGACCTGAACCGGCGCGCGCTCCGGCGCATGGCGGTGCTGCGCCCCCTGCGGCTGGTCATCGAGAACTACCCCGAGGGCCAGACCGAGGAGATGGAGGCGACCAACAATCCGGAAGACCCGGGCGCGGGCACCCGCAAGGTCCCCTTCTCGCGCGAGCTGTGGATCGAGCGGGACGACTTCCGCGAGACGCCGCCGCCCAAGTACTTCCGCCTCTCACCCGGCGTCGAGGTGCGGCTGCGCGCGGCCTACGTGATCAAGTGCACCGGGCTCACCAAGGACCCGGCCACCGGCGAGGTCACCGAGGTGCGCGCCACCTACGACGCGGACACCCGCGGCGGCGAGGCCAAGGGCCGCAAGATCAAGTCCACCATCCACTGGGTCTCGGCCCGCCACGCGGTGGACGCGGAGGTGCGACTCTACGACACGCTCTTCACGGTGCCGAAGCCCGACGAGGCGCCCGACTTCAAGAGCGTGATCAACCCGCAGTCGCTCGAAGTCGTCCGCGGGGCCAAGGTGGAGCCCGCGGTCGCGGAGGCCGCGCCGGAGGACCACGTGCAGTTCGAGCGTGTGGGCTACTTCGTCGCGGACTGGAAGGACCACCGGCCCGACCGCCCGGTCTTCAACCGCAGCGTCGGCCTGCGCGACACCTGGGCCCGGCTCGAGAAGACCGCCGGCGCCTAACCGGACGCCTCGGCGCTCGGCCTCAGTGGAAGAACACGCCCCCGTCGATGTTCAGCACCTGGCCGGTGACGCTGTCGGTGCGGCAGAACGCGGCCACCTGATCCGCCACGTCCTCCACGCTGGCCGCGCGCTTGAGCACCGCGCGCTGGCGCGCCCCGTCGGCCAGCTCGGGGCGCAGCCGTGAGGTCATCCGAGTGCCCTCCATCAGCCCTGGGGCCACGCAGTTCACGCTGACCTGGGGGGCAAGCGCCACCGCGAGGCAGCGGGTGAGGTGGATGAGGCCGGCCTTGCTCGTCGCGTAGGCGATGCTGCTGCCGCCCGGATTGAGCCCGGCCACCGAGGCGATGTTCACGATGCGGCCGGAGCCGGTCGCCTTCAGGTGCGGGGCGGCGGCCCGGCAGAGCAGGTACGGTCCGCGCAGGTTGGTGGAGAAGAGCCGGTCCCAGGTCGGGGCGTCGAGCGTCTCCAGATCGGGGAACGGGATGCTGACGTTCCACGCCGCGTTGTTGACCAGGGCGTCGAGCCGGCCGAACTGCCGCGCCGCCGCCTCGATGGCGACTGGGATCGCGGCGGCGTCGGTCTGGTCGAGCGCCACGCTCCACGCCTTCCGCCCGAGCGCTTCCACCGCCGCGCAGGTTTCCCGCGCCGCGTCCTTGCGCTCGAGATAGGTGATGCCGACGTGGGCGCCCTCCTTCGCGAGGGCCCGCGCGATGGCGATGCCGAGTGTTCCGGTGCCGCCGGCCACGAGCGCGACGCGATCTCGCAGATCCATGGCCGCGTAGTCTAGCAGACCCGGGCGCGTCGAGTAAGGACAGGTATGGCTTGACCCTCATGGGCCTGCCCCCTAGGCTCGGCAAGGAGCACGTGCGAAGGGAGGGGCCAATGAAAACGGCACGCATCGCAATGGCCTGGGGCGCGGGCGTCGGAGCCGCGCTCCTGGCGTGGTGGGACGTCGCGCTGGCTGCCGATCCTGCGAAGCCAGACGCGGGAGGGCTTGTCGACAGCCTCGGAACCCTGGCCCTCGCCGCCGGGGCCCTCGGCACCGCCGCCTTTGGCATCGTCGACGGGCTCAAGGTGATTCCCTGGATCGATCTCGCCGGGTTCGAGCGGCTCTTCTCGCGAACGGGCCGGCGGTGGCCCACCAGGATCCGGGCGAACCTTGATCCGCTGCTGCCGGCGCTGACTCTGGCGTACGGCGACGACGTCATGGAGCTGCTCAAGGCCCAGTATCGCAGCGGACGCGGCAAGGGGGATCTGCCGCGCACGCTCCGCCAGGGCGTGCGGATCGGCCTCGGCCTCATGCCCGACTCCGGGGTGGCGACGACCGCGCAGGGCCTCGGCCTGCCCGCCGC
>DATFUK010000602.1:0-3310 GCA_035260865.1 Candidatus Methylomirabilota bacterium
GAGCCGATAGGTCATCGCCGCCCCCATGACCGCCACGCCCACCGCGCCGCCCACGGTCCGGAAGAACCCGGTGAGCGAAGTAGCGGAGCCGAGGAGCGCGTGCGGCACCGAGTTCTGTACCGCGATGAGCATCGGCACGAAGACGAGCCCCATGCCGACCCCGGCGAGCGTGATGTCACGGGCCGCGGTGAGGCGCGTGAGCGACTCGTCCCACCCCGCGAGCAGGACGAAGGCGAGCACCAGCGCGGTCATCCCGGCGAGGACGATGCGACGGCACCCCACGCGCAGGACCAGGCGGGCGCCGACGACGGAGAACAGTACCCAGCCCAGCACGAACGGCATGAGCACCCAGCCGGCCTGGGTCGCAGTGCTGCCGGTGACCGCCTGCAGGTACAGCGGCACGTAGGTGATGGCTCCGAACATGGCCATCCCGGACAGCAAGCCGGTCGCCGCGGCCGCGCGGAGGATCGGATTGGCGAAGAGATGGAGCGGGATCACCGGCTCGGCCACCCGACGCTCCACGAGCACGAAGAGCACGATCAGGACGCCCGAGATCGCGAGCAGCCCGATCCCGGCCGACAGACGGCCCTCGCCGGCTCCGATCTCGACCAGCCCCACCAGCAACGCCGAGATCGCGGCCGCGAACACGCCCATGCCGAGCAGGTCGAACGAACCGCGGCGCCGGGCCCGGGTCTCGTCGCGCAGGCCGATCGCGATGGCCGCCGCGGCGAGCAGGCCGAACGGGAGGTTGATGTAGAAGACCCAGCGCCAGGACACGCGATCGGTCAGCAGCCCGCCCAGGAGCGGCCCGACCAGGGAGGCCACACCCCAGACGCCGGAGAAATAACCCTGCATCTTCGCCCGCCGCTCCACCCCGTAGAGGTCGCCCACGATGGTCATGCCGATCGAGATGAGCGAGCCCGCGCCCAGTCCCTGAAGCGCGCGGAAGGCGATGAGCTGCTCCATGCTCCGCGACAGCCCCGCGAGCGCCGAGCCCAGGAGGAAGAGCCCGAGCCCGGCCAGATACGCGGGCCGCCGGCCGAGCTGGTCGGCGAGTCGGCCCCAGATCGGCATCGTCACGGTGGAGGTCAGGAGAAAGGCGGAGAACGTCCACGAGTAGATCCGGATGCCGCCGAGGCTCGCGATCACGGTGGGCATCGCGGTGGCCACCACCGTGGACTCCATCGCGGCCAGGAAGACGGCGGCCATCACGCCACTCAGTACCAGCCCGCGGCGGGCCGCGGCGACCGGCCCCCCGCCCATCAATGGCCACCCGTGCAGCCCGCGCACCGGCAGAGCGCGCGGAGCGTGGAGTACGGATAGAGGCTCTCGTGACCGTCCAGCCACAGCACGCGTAGCGTGTCCGGCAGCTTCTTGATCTCCTTCGGCCACGTCATCTCCTGCGTGAGCGCGGCGGGGTCCGTTTCCCCGTCCGCGGGATCGTCCAGCCGGAGTCGGTCGAACGGATAGATGCTGCCGTGATCGTCGGCCCAGGTCACGCCGACGGCATAGCGACCGACCAGGTGCACGTCCTTGGGCTGGGCCGGATCGGGCTGGCCCACGATCGGGAGGAACTTCCCGAGCGGTGTCACACCCCGCCCCCCGCCGGAGCGGTTGGCCGGGTCTTCACCCCAGAGGTGGAGCCGGGAGAGCGTCCCGGCCACGTCCAGGGACCCGGGACGACGGAGCTTGCTTCCATGACGGCGCCTCAGTGTAGCAGAGGCGCCCGGGGAGCGGAACGCGGCCCTGGGCGGACAGGGCCGGCTCAGTGTCTGATGTCGAAGTAGATGGGGCCCGGGGGTAACGGCCCCGCGCCGTTGAGACGATTGACGACGAAGTTGAACTCCACGATCTCCGCGGCGTAGGGCTCCAGCACCGCCCGCATCGCCGGGTCGTGCGGCAGGGGCATCAGGACGTGATCGAGACCGGCCTCCCGGAGTGTGCTGGCGATCCCCGCGAAGGCCCGGAACCCGCCCTGCCCCTTGAGGGTCACGTCGTACGCCTTGACCGCCCGGACCACCTCGGGGTCCAGGCCCCGCCGGACCCGGTCGTCCCAGAGGGAGACCCAGGCACTGCCGCCGGGACCGAAAGCGGTCAGGCTCCCCATGTAGGGGCCCCTCGGGTAAGGCGTAAACAGCTCGGACACGAGATACCGCGGCACGAAGTTGTGGAGCGACACCTCGCCGAACCGCCACGCGGCGTGAGCGGGATCACCCAGCGCGTCCACCTTCCGGATCCGGACCGCGGGGTCGGGCTCGAACCGGGTCAGATCCAGGATCAGGTAGTCGAAGCGGCCGACGACCTCCCAGCCCAGGGCCCCGACCATCTTCATGGACGCGTCGTTGGAGACCCCGATCAGCCCGGTGGCGTACCGGCAGCCCTCGCCGCCCAGCCACTCGGCCCCCGCCTTCATGAGGCGGGTACCCACGCCCCGGGTCTGCTGGCCCGGCTCGACCCGGATGTTGAACATGTAGCCGGCCGAGCACGGCCGACCGGCCACCCGCACGGGCGTCAGCGCCAGGCACAACACCCCGACCACCCGCCGCTCCTGCTCGGCGACCAGGACCCGGGTCCGGTCATAGGCGGCCAGGCGGGAGAAGAAGTTCCGGCGGGCCTGGATCAGCCGGGCACCCGTGTCCGGGGCGGCACCCTCGAGGGCCTGCAGGGCCTCGTCATCGGCAGGCGTCGCCATCCGGATCGTGACGAGGGGTGCCCGCAGCGCCGGGAACGAGCTCATCTCCGCCCAAGAATACTCGTCTTCGGCTCCTCGGCAAGCCCGACCGGCGGGCCCGCTCGCTACCGCCTCAGGTGATACGGTACGTCGGTCACCACCACGTTCCGCCGGAAGAGCAGCGCCCCCTTGATGAGCAGCGCGGTCTGGTTGTGGAGGAGCTGCTGCCACCACTTGGCCGGGATGAACTCGGGGATGACGATGGTCACCATGTGGTTCTCGCCGAGCGCGAGCAAGTGGTCCACGTACTCGAGCAGCGGCGTCAACAGCAGCCGGTAGGGCGAGGTCAGCACCACGAGCGGCACCCCGAAGCCCCACTTGCCCCACTTCTCCTCGAGGCGCCGCGTCTTCTCCGGATCCATCTCCACGTAGACCGCCTTGGCCGACGGCGAGAGCGTGCGGGCGTACTGGAGCGCCTGCACGACCCCCTTGTGGAGATCGCCCACCAGGACCAGCACGGTGTGCTGCATGGGCGGCGGCCCCGCGTACCCCTCGAGCGAGAGCTGGCCGGCGACCTCGCGATAGTGGCGGTTGATGCTCACGAAGCCCGCGATGAGGGCGACCGCGATCACCACCACG
>DATFUK010000603.1:0-3600 GCA_035260865.1 Candidatus Methylomirabilota bacterium
AAGCACGATCGCGTGGCATTCCTGTGCCCGAACATCCCGCCGATGCTCGAGGCGCACTACGGTGTGCCCGCGGCGGGCGGCGTCCTGGTGGCGATCAACACGCGGCTGTCCTCCGACGAGATCGGCTACATCCTCCAGCACTCGGGCTCGACGTTCCTGTTCGTGGACGCGGAGCTCGAGCACCTGGTCAAGCCGCTGGAGCTCAAGGGCGTGCGGATCGTGCGCATCGACGACACCGGCGCGGCCGGCGACCCGTACGAGGATTTCCTGGCCGGCGGCTCGGCGGAGGCGGTGGAGAGCTGGCTCGAGGACGAGGAAGAGACGATCTCGATCAATTACACCTCGGGCACGACCGGGCGCCCCAAGGGCGTGATGTACTCGCACCGCGGGGTGTGGGTGAACGCGGTCGGCGAGATCGTCGAGACCGGCATGACCTTCGATACGAAATACCTCTGGACCCTGCCCATGTTCCACTGCAACGGCTGGTGCTTCACGTGGGCGGTCACCGCGGTGGCGGGCACGCACGTGTGTCTCCGGAAGGTCGAGCCCGCGCGCATCTGGGAGCTGATCGACGCCGAGGGCATCACGCACTACAACGGCGCGCCCACCGTGCAGATCGGGGTGGTCAACGACCCGAAGGCGCACAAGCTGGCGCGCCCGGTGACGGTGACGGTGGCCGGCGCCCCGCCCTCGCCAACCCTGCTCGGCAAGCTCAAGGAGCTGGGCTTCCGGCCGGTGCACGTCTACGGCCTGACCGAGACCTACGGGCCCCACACCGTCTGCGGCTGGAACGCGGACCGGGACGCGCTGCCCGCGGAGCACCAGGCGACGCTCGCCGCCCGCCAGGGGCAGGGCTACGCGCTCTTCGACCTGGTGCGGGTGGTGGACGGCGAGATGAACGACGTGCCGCGCGACGGCAACACGCTGGGCGAGGTCATCATGGTCGGCAACAACGTGGCCAAGGGCTACTACGAGCAGCCCGACGCCACCGCCGAATCCTTCCGGGGCGGCTGGTTCCACTCGGGCGACATCGGGGTCTGGCATCCCGACGGCTACGTCGAGCTGCGCGACCGCAAGAAGGACATCATCATCTCGGGCGGCGAGAACATCTCGACCATCGAGGTCGAGCAGTGCGTGGCCCGCCACCCGGCGGTGATGGAGTGCGCGGTGGTCGCGATCCCCGACGAGAAATGGGGCGAGCGGCCGAAGGCCTTCGTCACGCTCAAGCCGGGGCAGAAGGTCACCGAGCCGGAGATCATCGAGTTCTGCAAGCAGCACATCGCGGGCTTCAAGGCGCCGGCCGCCGTCGAGTTCGGCGAGCTGCCCAAGACCTCGACCGGCAAGATCCAGAAGTTCGTGCTGCGCGATCGCGAGTGGCAGGGCCGCACGAAGCGGATCAACTAGCGCGATGCGCGTCGGCATCCTCGACCAGTCACCGGTGCGGAGCGGAGGCACCCCCGCCGACGCGGTCCACGAGACGATCGAGCTGGCGCGCGCGGCCGACCGGTTGGGCTTCCACCGCTACTGGCTGGCCGAGCACCACTCGACTCCGGGGCTGGCCGGGGCGAGCCCCGAGGTGCTGATCGCCCAGGTGGCCGCGGTCACCAGCCACATCCGCGTCGGGTCGGGCGGCGTGATGCTGCCGCACTACAGCGCGCTCAAGGTCGCCGAGCAGTTCCGGATGCTGGAGACGCTCCATCCCGGGCGCATCGATCTGGGCATCGGGCGCGCGCCGGGCAGCGACCAGCGGACCGCCCGCATCCTGCGGCACGGCCCCGGCGCCCTCGGGATCGAGCACTACCCGCGGCAGATCCAGGACCTGGTCGCGTTCCTCCACGACGACTTGGCCGCCGACCATCCGTGGCGCGGGGTGCACGCGATGCCCGCCGGGCCGAGCGTCCCGGAGGTTTGGCTCCTGGGCTCGAGCGACGAGAGCGCGCTCCTGGCCGCCCAGCTCGGCCAGGCCTTCTGCTTCGCGCACTTCATCAACGAGCAGGGCGGCGCGGAGGTCACGCGCGCCTACCGCGACCGATTCTGCGCCTCGCCCGACCTGGCCGCGCCGCGCAGCAGCGTGGCCGTCTTCGCGGTCTGCGCGGAGACGGAAGCCGAGGCGCGACGGCTCGCGCGCAGCCGCGACCTCTTCATCGTGCGGCTCTACACCGGGCGGCCCGCCCCGTACCCATCGGTGGAGGAGGCGGAGAGCTATCCCTACAATGCCCAGGAGGTGGCGATCGCCCAGCACGCGGCCCGGCGCAGCGTGGTGGGCACGCCCGAGCAGGTGCACGAGCGGCTCATGCAGATGGCCGCCGACTACCAGGCCGACGAGCTGATCGTGGTGACGATCACGCACGACTTCAAGGCGCGGATGCGCTCCTACGAGCTCCTGGCCGAGGCGTTTGAACTGACCGGGGCTGTAGGCGGCGCCGCCGAAGGCGAGACGCCGGTTACAAGGAGATGACCTCATGACCATGCGCCTGTCGCTGCACACGTGGACGCTCGACACCACCCCGCTCGCGGACGCGCTCGCGGTCATCAAGAAGACGGGCTGGGACGCCGTCGAGCTGCGCCGCCTCGACTTCGAGCGCGCCGCCCAGGCCGGCCAGTCCGCTGATCAGGTGCTGGCGCTGGTCCGCGCCTCCGGCCTGCCGGTCGCCTGCGTGGGCGTGGAGCTCGGCTGGGTCTGGGCCGCCGGGGAGGAACGCGCGCGGCTGCTGCGGGTGTTCGCCGAGCAGGCCGCGCGGGCGAAGGCGCTCGGCTGCGCCACGATCATGAGCCCGGTGGACCGCGGGCGCGGCGACGTCGCGGACGCCGCGCGCAGCATCCGCGAGGTCGGCGACATCGCGCGCGAGCACGGGGTGCGTCTGGCCGTCGAGTTCAACTCCCAGTGCGAGCAGCTCAACGCGCTGGGTCCGATGCGGGAGGTGATGGCGCGCGCCGGCCATCCCCAGACCGGGCTGCTGCTCGACACCTATCACCTCGGCCGCACCGGCGCCTCGCCGCGCGACATCGACGACGTCCGCCCCGAGGAGATCGCCTACGTGCAGTACAGCGACGTGCCGCGCACCGGGCTCGAGCCGGGCAAGGCGCTCGACCGCCTGCCGCCGGGGCAGGGGAGCGTCCCGTTCAAGGAGTTCTTCGCCGCGTTCGTGCGCAAGGGCTACGCCGGCTACGCGAGCTACGAGGCGCCCAATCCGGCCGCGTGGAAGCGCCCCGCCGAGGACGTGGCCCGCGAGGCGCTGGCCGCCACCCGCGCGGTCCTGCCCTAGGGAGCCATCCATGCGGTACCGCAAGCGCGCGATGATCGTGGCCGCCCAGCCGGAGGCCACCGAGGCCGGGGCGGAGATCCTGAAGGCGGGCGGCAACGCGGTGGACGCCGCGATGGCCTGCGCCTTCGTGCAGGGCGTGGTGGACCCCCTGATGTGCGGCATCGCGGGCTTCGGGAGCTGCGGTATTGCGATGCCCGCCGCCGGCTTCCACGGCTACATCGACTTCCACGCGCCCGCCCCGCTCGCGACGCGCCCGGACATGTGGGCCGACCGTATCGAGTCGGAGGCACGCGACGGCTACGGCTTCATCCTGCGCGGACGCCTGAACGACATC
>DATFUK010000604.1:0-10527 GCA_035260865.1 Candidatus Methylomirabilota bacterium
TGTTCCGCCGGTCGACCTGCGCGGCCAGGATGCGATAGACCGCGCTGCCCACTCGCACCTCGGTCCCGGCCGCGAGGGCGCG
Source organism: Candidatus Methylomirabilota bacterium (assembly GCA_035260865.1). Taxonomy (GTDB): domain Bacteria; phylum Methylomirabilota; class Methylomirabilia; order Rokubacteriales; family CSP1-6; genus CAMLFJ01. Next base: position 83 of record DATFUK010000604.1, read on the forward strand.
TGGATACGGGGTGGCGGGACCCGTGGGCGGAGGGGCGGTGGACCTGCCCCCGGTGGCCACCCCCGCGGGCGGACTGGCCGGCGGCGGGGCCGTGGCGGTGCGGCTCGGAGGCTGCTGAACCGGCCGGGGCGCCGTCGTGAACACCCCGGCCTGGTGTAGCGCGGCAACCAAGCCCGCGACGGCGGTGATGATGCCCGCCGTCGCGGTCAGAATTCCTGGAAGGGTCAGCCACCACCCCTGCGACTTCGGCTCGTCCGCCATCGGACCACCTCCGTGGTCCCACGACAAATCGCACAGATCCCCATCCTGGACAAGGCGGTTAGCCGGCGGCGGCCCGTCTCAGCGCGGCGACGTCGATCTTCTTCATCTGAAGCATCGCGGTCATGACCCGCTGCGACTTCGTCGCATCGGGGTCATTGAGCATCTCGATCATCGCGGTCGGCACGATCTGCCACGACACGCCGTACCGGTCCTTCAGCCAGCCGCATTGCTGGGCGCTCGGATCCCCGCCCGCGGAGAGCTTGGTCCAGTAGTGGTCTACTTCCGCCTGGCTCTCACAGCTCACCTGGAACGAGATGGCCTCGTTGAACTTGAACACCGGGCCGCCGTTGAGCGCGGTAAACGTCTGTCCTTCCAGCTCGAACGCCACGACCATGACGGTCCCCGGCGCCTTGCCGTGGATCTCCTTGCCCGCCTCGCCGTAGCGGGACACGGTCGTGACCTTCGAATTCTTGAAGATGCCGGTATAGAAGCCAACCGCCGCTTCGGCCTGGTCATCGAACCACAGGCACGGGGTGATCTTGCTGATGACTGCCACGGTATTTCTCCTTTTCAGGTCTCGTTTGGGAGTCGGGCACCCTGCTCACAGGTAGTCGCTGGAGACGGCCCGAGATCGACAAGGAAGGAAACCCCCGCCTCAAGGCGCCTTACAGCTGACACTCCATCTCCACGATCTCCAGCACCGAGCCCGACGCCAGCGGTCGGCGGACCCCGGTCTCTCGAAAACCCTCCCGCGAGTACAGGGCGATGGCGCCCGGACTGCGAGCCGGAGCCCACAGGCCCAGACCGGTCAGCTCACGCTCGCGGGCCCAGTCGAACACCGCCCGCAGGAGGAGCCGTCCCACGCCGCGTCGCCGCGACGCCGGGGCGACCCACATGCCGCCGACCCGACCCGCGCCGGGCCGGTCCCGATCGAGCAGCCCATACGTCGAGCCGACCGGGGCCGGGCCTTCATCGGCGAGGAACATCACATGACGTCCTGGCTCGGTGACCGACCGGGTCAGGTCCTCCCAGTAGGACAGGGGGCGGGCCCCGGCCTCGACCACCGTCTCGCCGAAGGACTCCGGAGCGTCCCCCAGAGCGCGCAGCCGGAGCTCACGGTGCAGCTCCACCTCATGGGCTTCCAGCCGCCGCACCCGCACGCGACTACTTCACTTCAGCCAGGTAGGTGGTCAGCCGCCTGATCCGGGCGTTGCTCATGACGAAGACATCGCAGAACACCGCGTTGAGCACGCCCCCGTCCCGGCGCTTGGCTTGGACCCGCCCTTCCGCAACGACGATGTCGTTCTCCTCGATCATCCGGACCGTGGTGATGGTCGGCCGGCCCACGAAGGCGTCGTTCTCGATCTCCTTGTCGAACGCGAGCTTCCCGACCAGATGAAATGCGCCAGGCATCTCCCACTCGACGTCGTCGGTCAGGCAGGACAGGATCTGCGCGTGATCCGACTTGCGGAACCCCTCCAGATAGCGCCCGACGGTGCTCTTGTTCTCGGACACGCTCATCCTCCGGAGGCGCTCACGGCGCCGAGCGGGCGTCAACGTACACCCAGGTCTGCTTCCCCGAAGACAGCATTGCGGCGATCCGCTTGTACGCGGCGAGCCGCTCGTACTCGTCCGCGGCCGCGAGCTCGGCGTCGCTGAGCTCGAACACGGTGCCGCTCACCCGACTGTCGTCTCGGCCGGTGAACGTGACGTTATCATGATGCGTCCGCCCGCCCGCCGCCGCGACCTGCGGATCCTCGATCGGCACCAAGGACGGCTCGAAACCGAGCAGCTCGTCCTTCTGCCCCTGGAGCCGCCGGCCGAACGTGGACAGCTGCACGTGCTCTTGCTGGAGCGTGCCGTAGGAAAAGAGTAGCGGCATGGCGAGCACACCTCGTGTGGTGATTGGACTCGAATCGCAATTCATCCGGTCGTTGGGCGATCGGGCGCGATCGGGCGCAAGTGTTGGAGAAGGAATCCGACGACCTCGGACTCGTAGCCCGCCGGGTCGAAGGCCAAGAAGTCTTGGTGATGGGCGCCGCTCACCACCCACAGGCGCTTTGGCGGGACCGCCGCACGGAAGAGCTCTTCGGACTCAGCGAGTGTTGTGTGCTGGTCGTGTGAGCCAGCGACCACCAGGACCGGTGAACCCAGACGGGCGATCGAGCGGATCGGCTCGAGGTCCCGCGGCCAGACGTGCAGCCGAGGCGGAAGCAGGACAAGCAGGAGCGGCGCGAGCACTGGCGCGAGCGGCCCCACTCTGATGCGGATTCTATTCCTGACGGCGTCGGCAACTCGGGGATACACGGCTTCGAGAACCACGGCGTCGAAGCCGGAGGGTTGAGGGGCGAGCAGGACGGCTGCTCCGCCGAGAGAGCAGCCGATGACCCCGATTCGTCGCGCGGGCACGGTGCGCTTGAGCCACTCGAGCGCCACCCGGACGTCGGTGGACTCGCGGGACCCCAGAGTGATCGCCGCGCCCGGAGTCTCGCCATGGCCTTGAAGATCGATCAGGAGGACGGAGAACCCGCGATCCAACAACAGCTTTGCTCGAGACAGCATCGATGAGCGGTCGGCGCGGATGGAGTGAAGAAGTAGAACGATAGGAGAGTTCCCGCCCTGATCAAGCCACCAGGCGGCGATGGCATGCGCCGGCCCCGGAAGCGAGACCACCTGAGCCGGGAAGCCGGCTGGCAATGGAACCGGACGATTGACCGGCTTCACCAGCTGCGAACCAAGCAGCCAGGAGATGCAGGCACCCACGACAAGTAGACCGATACCGAGTGCGATAAGAGCGCGTGTTCGAATGGCTCGACCGCTAAGCACTTGGTACGTCAGCCAGCGAGAAGTACACGGGCTTCCCGTGGCGCTCGGCAAGGGCGACCATCTCATCCGCTCCCTCAGACGCACCACCGATGCGAAGGCAACCGTCGCACCTGGCGACCAGACGACGAGAGATGGGGTGAAAAATCTCGTTGAACACCGGATCGCCAATGCCGGTGGACCCGGCGTATTCGATGAGAGGGAGCGCGTACCACTCGCCCATGACCGGCAGATGGCCCGCACGGAAGAGATGCAGGGAGGCTTCGGTCATAGCCGCCACATTCTTTGCGATGAGCGTTGGATCGTCGTTCGTGCCCGAACGGTACGGACCCGCCACCAGGATCATTCGTGCACTCACTCATCACCCTCCGTGTATGGTGCCCTGCGGCCGTCTTTGGAGATGCGAGGTTGGACAGGTCCCGTGGTGTCGGGTCCAGTTTACACAGACCTGGATACTGCCGGACGAGGACCGTAAGGCGCCGGGACTTCCCCCCGGGTTCCAAGCTTTGCGCTATCATTGGGCGCTCCCGGCCCCGATGCCGGTCTAGGGTTCGATCCCCGCAGTCGAAGGAGGCGGTATGAAGCGCATGGCTCTCTCGCTGGTCGTGGTGATGGCGGCTCTGGCGCCAGCTCTGGTGGAAGCGCAGGAGGCCGGGCACGTGAAGGTGGCCAAGGGCGCGGTGCAGATCGAGCGCGGCGGGCAGAAGGTGCCGGCGACACTCGGCGCGGTGGTGCAGACCGGCGACGTGGTGGCGACGGGGACCGACGGGTCGGTGGGGATCACCTTCCTCGACAACAGCCTGCTGTCCGCGGGTCCCAACAGCGTGCTCGCGATCGATCAGTTCGCGTTCGATTCGACCACGCATCAGGGCTCCTTCGAGAGCTCGCTCAAGAAGGGCACGCTGGCCGTCGTCTCCGGCAAGCTCGCCAAACAGTCGCCGGACGCCATGAAGGTGCGGACTCCCGCCGCGGTGCTGGGCGTGCGCGGCACCGAGTTCCTCATCCGCACCGGCGACCCGAAGAACTGACGCGCGACGGGGCGATGGCCAGCCAGACCGCCCTCGTGGCGCTCGCACTGCTGCTCCTCGTGGGCTGCGCCAAGCCCATGCGCAACGATCTCTACGTGCTGATGCCAGACAAGGACGGCAAGACCGGCGTGCTCAGCGTGGAGAGCGGCGGTCAGCAGACCGTTCTCGACAAGCCCTTCGCCTCCGCGCGAGTGACCGAGCCCGGCCGCGTGGCGGCCGGCGCGGTCACGGAGCAGGAGGCGCGCCAGGCCTTCGGCGCGGCCCTGGACGCGCAGCCGGCGCGGCCGGCCTCTTTTCTCCTCTACTTCCTCGAGGGCCGGGACGACCTCACCCCGGACTCCCGGCAGCTCCTCGGCCGCATCGTCGACGAGATCGCCCGGCGGCCCGCCCCGGAGATCGTGGTCATCGGCCACACCGATCGGGTCGGCGCGGTACCCTTCAACGACGCACTCTCCCTCCGGCGCGCCGAGCGGGTGCGCGACGAGCTGGTGAAAGTCGGCATCGTGGCCGATCGCATCCGGGTGGAGGGGCGCGGGGAGCGCGAACCGCTCGTGCCCACCGCGGATGAAGTAGCCGAGCCGCGGAATCGGCGGGTGGAGATCAACGTGCGGTAGAGCGTGCGTGCGCTAGACCACCCCTCACCCTGCCCTTTCCCCTGAGGGGAGAGGGGGAGCGGTGGGGCCGGTGTAGCGCAGGACCAGGACCGCCATGTCGTCTGCGGGATCGGTGCCGCCCGTGAAGGCGGTCACATCGCGGCGAATCGATTCCCCCACCTCGGCCGCGCTCGCCGCCTCATCCAGGCGACCCAGGAGCGCTTCGAGCCGCGCCCGGCCATAGAGCTGTCCGTCGAGAGCGGTCGCCTCGGTGACCCCGTCGGTGATCAGACACAGCGTGTCGCCCGGCTCGAGTCGCCGGGTGGCCGGCACGTAGGGAAAGCCGTCCACCGCGCAGAGCGGAGGGCCGCCGCCCTCGGCCAGGCGCTGGAGCCCGCGGCCGGCGCGCGGCAGGAGCAGGGGCGGCTCGTGGCCCGCGCTGCAGTACTCGAGCTCGCCGGTGCGCGCGTCGAGGATGCCGGCCAGCACCGTGACGAAGAGCCCTTCCGAGTTGTCGCGCGAGATCTCCGCGTCGGCCTCGCGCATCATGACCGCGACCTGGCCATGCCGTCTCAGCGCGGTGCTCTTGTAGAGCGCCTTGCTGATCGCCATGAAGAGGCTGCCGGGCAGACCCTTGCCGGAGACGTCCCCGATCATGAAGAAAAGACGATCGGCATCCAGCAGGAAGAAGTCGTACAAGTCGCCGCCTACCTCGCGCGCCGGCTCCAGCATCGCGTAGAGATCGAAGCGCGTCTCGCCCGGGAAGGCGGCGCCGGGCCGCGGGAGCGTGCCCATCTGGATGCGGCGGGCGGCCTCCAGCTCGCCGGCGAGCCGCGCGGCCGCCTCGCGCTGCAGCTCCACCTGGCGGCGGAGAGCACGACGCTGCGTCTGGGTCTCGGTGAGGGCGACCACGAGCATCATGGAGAACAGGATGGCGAGGGCCACCGAGGGGATGGCGGCGTCCAGGAGGATGCCCATCTTCAGATAGAAAAGCAGCCCGGCCCCCGATAGCGCGACGACCAAGACCGCGAGGAGCCCCACCGAGGCGCGGGCCGGCTGCCGCGGCACCAGCACGATGAGGAGCAGCCCCCCGACCAGTAGCCAGCCGATCTCGATCCACTGGGTGTACCGCGGACGCGAGAGCAGCGATCCCTCCACGAGGTTCTCGAGGAACTGGGCGTGGACCTCGACTCCCGACATGGGGTCACCCACCGGCGTCGCCAGATAGTCTGCCAACCCGAGCGCGGTCACCCCGATGAGCACGAGGCGACCCTCGAAGAGGCTCGCATCCACCTGAGCCGCGAGCACGTCGGCCGCCGACACGAAGCGCTCAGGGTCGTGCCGGGTGTAGTGAACCCAGGCGCTGCCATCCGGCTCGCTGGGCGCAACGACAGGGCCCACCCCGACCGTCTGAATGCCGGCGGCCGAAACACGAACCGAAATCGGGGGCCCGCCTTCCCCCACGCGGAGCATCTCGAGGCCGAGAGATGGAACCAGGCCGTCGGCCACCCTGGCCAGCAGAGGGACCCGGCGGACCACGCCGCGCTCCAGGTCCACGCTGGTCAGGCCGTGGCCGGCCGCCGCGCGGTCGATCTCATCCACGCTATGCAGCGTGGTCCCGAAGCGCCGGAGGAAGGGCGCGGGATCACCGCCGATCGAACGCACCGGCGCGTGGTGGACCTCGGTCGTCGCCGCGGGGCCGTTGCCATCGAGGCCGGCAATGCCGAGCACCACCGGTCGCCCGCGAATCGCCTCGGCCAGAACCGTGTCGTTCCCGCGCAATCGCGAGAGCCGCTCCGCCATGTCGCGGTCAATGCCGGCCACCATGTCGGGCAGCCGAGCTGGCGAGAGACGGTCGGGCTCCGGCATGAGGATGGCGAGGCCGATGGCGGCCGGCCGTGCCGCCGCGACCGTTCCCACGATTCGCGCCAGCCAGGTTCGCGGCCAGGGCCACTGCCCATGCTGGCGCAGGCTTTCCTCGTCGATGGCGACGATGACCACCGGGGTCATGCGCGGCACGCGCGGGTGGAGGCTCTGGTAGGTGTCGAACGCGGTCGCGCGCAGCAACTGGAGCACCGGCGGCTGGGGCAACAGAAGCCCGAGCAGGAGCGCGGCCAACAGGAGCGCGCCGGCCGGGCGCCCGCGCCCGCCCAGGAGCGCGCGGGCCCACTGCCGCTCCGCCCACGGCGGGGAACCTACCCCGTGCCGTCGGTCGGGCGGGTCGACGCTCAGGCCGGTCTCCTCAGAGCGCCAGCTCCAGGCCGTCGTAGGCGGCCCAGACCTCCACCCGGTGATCGGTCCGCGTGATCTCCTCGAGCCGGCGCGTCTCGGCCAGCAGGCGGGCGATGCGCTCGTCGTCGAACATCGGCTCGTGGTGATAGAGACAGAGGCGGCGGGCTCGCGCGAGCTGGCACATCTCCACGCCCACCACGTTGCTCGAGTGCCCCCAGTCCTCCTTCACCGAGATCGCGTCGGCGAGCGAGTACTGGGCGTCGAAGATCACGAGGTCGGCGTCGCGGAAGAACTCCACGAACGCGGCCACCTCCTGCGGGTCGTCCTGCTTGTGCTCGGAATCGGTGGAGTAGACGACGACCTTGCCGCGGTGCTCGATACGGTACCCGTAGGAATCGCCGCCGTGGTGCTGGCGCTTGGCCCGCACCCGCAGCCCCGCGATGTCGTAGTTGCGCTCGGGCTCGAGGCGCACGAACTCGATGCGCGCTTCCATCCTCGAGAAGTCCACCGGGAAGGACGGGGCGCGGTTCTGCCGGCGGAACGCCTCCGCCAGCGTGTCGTGGCAGCCGTAGATCGTCACGTGGTTGCCGGGCAGGTAGGCCGGCATGAAGAACGGGAAGCCCATGATGTGGTCCCAGTGCAGGTGGGACATGAAGACGTGGAAGCGGTGCCCAGAGGGGCCGCGGGTGGCGAGCAGCGAGTTGCCGAAGCTCCGCGCGCCGCTCCCCAGGTCGCACAGCACGTGGTCGGCGCCGTCCGTCTCGAGCTGCACGCAGGAGGAGTTGCCGCCGAAGGTGTGGGAGACCGAGAACTCGAGCTCCTTCTCCACGAAGGCGCGCGCCTTGCCGGGGGTGTCGAGCCCGCGGCCCGCCGCGGCCACCAGCGCGGTGACGAGCTTGCGCTGCACCTCGGCCGAGGTCATGGCGACCGGGATCGAGCCGCGGGTGCCCCAGAAGCGAACGCGCACGCGGGGCCTCAGGCCGACTCGAAGGCGGCCAGCGCGGCGGGCGACAGCTTGGCCAGGGCCTCCCGCAGCGTCGGGAAGACCTCCAGGACCAGGTTGAAGCGGCTGATCTCGAAGATCTCGCGCACCACCGGCTGAAGGTCCGCCACCGCGAGCGCACCACCCTGGGCCTTCACCTGCTTGCTCGCGAGCATGAGCACGCGCAGCCCGACGCTGCTGATGTACTCCACGCCGGCCAGGTCGATCACCGCGCGATCGCGGCCGGCCGCCACGCCGGCCAGGTGCGGGGCGAGCGCGGCCTTGAAGGCGTCCGCCGTCGCGTGATCGATGCGCCCCGCTGGATAGAGCGCCACCGTGTCGGCGAAGCGCTTCGCGGCCAGCTCCATGTCGGCTCCCAGGGGGTCGAATCGGGTGGAATCGGGGGTCCGATTCTAACACCGGGGCCGGCTGTGGCACACTGGGACGTCTTGGAGAAATCAGACCTGCTCAGCCAGTTACGTATCGATCGCGGGGCGGACCGCGCGCCGCGCCGGCGCACCCGTCTGTACGTCGTCCTCGCGGCGGCGGTGCTGCTCCTGGGCGGCGGGCTCTGGTGGGGTGTTCTCCGGGCCCGGCCTCCGGTGGTGCAGACCGCGGTGGCCCGCGCGGCCAGCCAGGGGGGCGGAGCCGGCTCGGTGCTCGACGCGAGCGGCTACGTCACCGCCCGGCGCCAGGCCACCGTCTCCGCCAAGATCACCGGCAAGGTGACCGAGGTGCTGATCGAAGAGGGCCAGCGCGTGCGGGAGGGCGCGGTGCTGGCCCGGCTCGACGACACCGAGGCGCAGGCCCAGCTCGGGCTCACGCGGGCCCAGCTCGTCGCCGCGCGCTCCCAGCTCGCCGAGGTCCGCGCCCAGCTCGTCCAGGCCGAGCAGGACTACACGCGCCAGAAGGAGCTCGCCGACCGCAAGCTCATCGCCCCGCAGGCGCTCGATGCGGCGCTCGCCCAGCGGGACATGCTGCGCGCGCGGCTCGCGGCCACCGAGGAGCAGGTCAAGGTCGCGACGGAGTCGCAGGCGGTCGCCCAGGTGCAGCTCGACAACACGGTGATCCGCGCCCCGTTCGGTGGGGTGGTCATCGCCAAGTCGGCCCAGCCGGGCGAGATGATCTCGCCGATCTCGGCGGGCGGCGGCTTCACCCGCACCGGCATCGGCACCATCGTGGACATGGACTCGCTGGAGATCCAGGTGGACGTCAACGAGTCCTACATCAACCGCGTGACGCCGGGCCAGCCGGTGGAGGCGACGCTGAACGCCTATCCGGACTGGAAGATCCCCGGCGACGTGATCGCGATCATCCCGACCGCGGACCGCAGCAAGGCCACCGTCAAGGTGCGCATCGCGATCCAGGCGAAGGACGCGCGCATCGTGCCCGACATGGGCGCGCGGGTGGGCTTCCTCGACGGCAAGCCGGCGGCCGGCGCGCCGCCGCCCGCGCCCAGCGTGCTGGTGCCCGCGGACTCCGTGCGCACCGAGGGCGATGCCGCGGTGGTCTTCGTCTACGCCAGCGGCAAGGTCGAGCGCCGGAGCGTGACCCTCGGGCCCGACGTCTCGGGCCAGCGCCGCGTCCTGAGCGGCCTGCGCGACGGTGAGCGCATCGTGCTCGCGCCGCCGCCGACCCTCGCCGATGGCCAGGCGGTGAAGACCGCCGAGCCCCGGTGAGCGCGATGGAGACTCTCGTCGAGATCCGCGGCGTCACCAAGGTCTACCGGCGCGGCCGCGAGCGCATCGAGGTGCTCCACGGCATCGACCTCGACATCCCGAGCGGGGACTTCGTGGCCCTGATGGGCCCGTCGGGCTCGGGCAAGACCACGCTGCTCAACCTGATCGGCGGGCTCGACACCCCGACGGGCGGCCGCATCATGGTGGGAGGCCGGCGCATCGATCAACTCTCGGGCGGCGACCTGGCCGCCTGGCGGGCGGGCCACGTGGGCTTCGTGTTCCAGTTCTACAACCTGCTCCCCGCGCTCTCGGCCCAGCGGAACGTGGAGCTGCCGCTGCTGCTGACCGACCTCTCCGCCTCCGAACGGCGCCGGCGCGCGCGCATCGCCCTGACCCTGGTCGGTCTCGAGGATCGCGCCCGCCACAAGCCGCGGGAGCTCTCGGGCGGGCAGGAGCAGCGGGTCGCCATCGCCCGCGCCGTCGTGTCCGACCCGACCCTGCTGGTCTGCGACGAGCCCACCGGGGATCTGGACCGCGCCACCGCCGACGAGGTGCTGCGCCTCATCCAGATGCTCAACCGGGAGCACGGCAAGACGGTGGTCATGGTCACCCACGACCCGAAGGCCGCGGAGTACGCGCGGCGGCGCGTGCACCTCGACAAGGGCACCATGACCGCGGAGCCCGTCCCCGCGTGAGGTACCTCCCGCTGCTCTGGGCCGGCCTCTTCCGCAAGAAGACGCGCACCGTTCTCACCCTGCTGTCCATCGTGGTGGCCTTCGCGCTCTTCGGTCTCCTCCAGGCGGTGGAGGTCGCCTTCGAGTCGGGCGCGGACGCGGCCGACGCCAAG
>DATFUK010000605.1:0-3810 GCA_035260865.1 Candidatus Methylomirabilota bacterium
AGGACCCCTCATGTTCGGTTCGAAGAAGCGCGGTCTGCCGTCAGCCGCCGAGGCGCTCCCCGGCCGCCAGGAACGCATGCCGGTACCCGAGACCCACTTCGTGACCGGAGCCCGTCTCGAGCCGCCCTTCCCGGCGGGCACCGAGCGCGCCGTCTTCGGGATGGGCTGCTTCTGGGGCGAAGAGATGAAGTTCTGGGCGATCCCCGGCGTCTACTCGACCTCCGTGGGCTACGCGGGCGGCCAGACGCCGAACCCGACCTACGAGGAGGTCTGCAGCGGCGCGACCGGCCATACCGAGGCCGTGCAGGTCGTCTTCGATCCGACCAAGGTGTCCTACGAGTCCCTGCTGCGCGTCTTCTGGGAGGGCCACGATCCGACGCAGGGCATGCGGCAGGGCAATGACGTGGGCACCCAGTACCGCTCGGCCATCTACTGCTACGGGCCCGCCCAGCAGGAGGCCGCGGAGGCCTCGCGCAAGGCGTACCAGGCGGTGCTCGAGAAAGCGGGGTACGGGCCGATCACCACCGAGATCCGCCAGGCCCCCGAGTTCTACTACGCCGAGGACTATCACCAGCAGTACCTCGCCAAGAACCCCTGGGGCTACTGCGGCGTCGGCGGCACCGGCGTCGCCTGCCCGACGGGCCTGGTGCAGTCCACCTGAGGACCCGGCCGGCCCGGTGCGCGTCCCCGCCCGCTCCCGGTGACCCGTGACCGACGACTCCCTGCCGCTCGACGGCCTGCTGGTCGTCGACCTGACCCGCGTGCTCGCCGGTCCCTATTGCACGCGCCTGCTCTCCGACCTGGGCGCCCGCGTGATCAAGATCGAGCGCCCGGTCGAGGGCGACGAGATGCGGCGCAACCCGCACCAGATCGAGGCCGGGCGCGACGACCAGTCCACCTACTTCGCGCGCGTGAACGCGGGCAAGGAGAGCGTGGCGGTGGACCTGAGCCGCCCCGAGGGCCGCGACGTGGTCCTGGGGCTGGCGCGCCACGCCGACGTGTTCATCGAGAACTTCGCGCCGGGCGTGGCGGGCAGGCTCGGGCTGGCCTACACCGCGGTCGCGGCGGCCAAGCCGGACATCGTCTACTGCTCGATCTCGGGCTTCGGCCAGACCGGCCCCTGGCGGGAGCGCCCCGCCTTCGCCCACATCATCAACGCGGCCTCCGGCATGATGGCGCTCGAGCAGGGCGACGAGGCCGCCCCGCGCGCCTCGAACCTCCAGGCCGCGGACGTCCTGGCCGCCGCCCACGCGATGGGCGCGATCATGGCCGCCCTCTGGCGGCGCGCCCGCACCGGCAAGGGCGCGCACCTCGACGTCTCCATGCTGGAAGCCCTCGTGGGCGCCGACAGCGTCACCTACGCCTCGGTGCTCAACGGCGGCGAGGAGCACGGCAACCCGCGGCCCGGCATGATCGTCCACAAGATCGGCGATCGGTACATGGCGATGCAGATCGTGGGGGCCCCGCGGCTCTGGCAGCGGCTGCTCGGGATCATGAAACGGCCGGAGCTGGCCGAGGACCCGCGCTTCACCACCGCCCTGACGCGCCGGCGGCACTGGCGCGATCTGCGCTCGCTCATCACCGGCTGGCTCGATACCTTCCCCAGCGCGGACGCGGCGCTCACCGTGCTCGGGGAGGCCCGCATCCCCTGCGCGCCGGTGCTTCGCCCGGCCGAAGTCATCGCGACCGAGCACCTGGCCACCCGCGGCTTCTTCCCGGTACTGCCTCATCCCGGCCTGTCCTCGCTACGCGTGACGGCCAGCCCCTATCACCTGGACGGGCGGCCCACGCACCCCCGGGGGCCCGCGGCCTACCACGTGGGCCAGCACACGCGCGGGGTGCTGCGCGACCTCCTCGGCTACAAGGACGAGCGCATCGCGGAGCTCATCGCGGCGGGGGTCGTCGAGGGCCCGGCGTGAACTACCGCGAGGAAGCGCTCCAGCGAACCGAGAAGGAGATCGTGGCGGAGAAGGCGGCCACCCTCGGCCGCGCGGGCGAGTGCCTGGAGGCCGCCCTGCGCGCGGCCGCCGAGCTGCACGACGCGCTGCGGGAAGCACCCGACGGGGACACGCGGGAGCGCGCGCGCGAGCGCTACCGCCAGGCGCGGGAGCGCGCGCTCGAGGCGCGGCGCATCCTGATGATCCAGCGAGAGGCGATCGGGCTCCGCAATCACCGCCTCGTGGATCAGCAATTTCCGGAGCCGCCCCGCCTCGACGGCTGACCGAGCAGAAATTTCCCGGTTGTTCCAGGCCTGACGCAATACCGTCGTGGTGCCGCCAATGTAACTCCCTGATTCTCCGACGCTCGCCCATGGCCTGCCTCTTGCTCCTCTGAGTGCTCGCGGAAGGAGCCAGCCATGACCCGGGCCATTGTTCTGACGTGCACGGTCTTGCTATGCAGTGGATTTGCCTGGCCGCCCGACTACGCCGAAGAGTCGCGGGCGGACGTGACGACGTGCGTGAGCTACGCGCAGCGGACGTCGCCGAGCTTCTCGGCGTGGGTGCGCGACGTGGATCTCCAGACCGGTCACGTGGACATCGAGCGCAGCGGGGTCGCCGACGGACCAGGCGAGCGCGCGTTCTCGCGCTGCCTGCTCGCGGTGCGCCAGTGGCGGCTGATCGAGCGCAACCTGCCGAAGCCCACCGAGCCGGGCGAGCCCGATCCGACCACGATGGCGGGCGCGGGGACCGATTCGCTGACCCGCTAGCCGTCCGGGGCGTGGTAGGCTCCCGCCCATGAAACTCGGGATCTGCCTGCCTCACTACGGACGCCCCATCGAGCCCTCGCGGCTCGCCCAGATCGCCGCCCGCGCCGAGGAGATGAGCCTCGACTCCATCTGGGTGACGGACCACGTCATCGTGCCGCGGGACGTGCCCCTGATCTATCGCAGCGACATGCTGGATCCGCTGGCGATGCTGCCGTGGCTGGCCGGCGTCACCGAGCGTATCGCGCTCGGCACCAGCGTGATCGTGCTGCCCTACCGGTCGCCCCTGCCCGTGGCCAAGCTGCTCGCGAGCGTGGACGTGCTCTCCGGCGGCCGCCTCATCGTGGGCGTCGCGGTAGGCTGGGTCGAAGGCGAATTCGACGCCCTCAACGTCCCCTTCCGCGAGCGCGGCCGCCGCACCGACGAAGCCATCGAGCTCTTCCGCACGGTGTGGACCCAGGAGTACCCCGAGATCAAGACCGCCAACCATACCCTCACCAACGTCAAGGCCTCCCCGATGCCACTGCAGAAGCCCCGCCCCCCGATCTGGGTCGGCGGCGCCTCCGAGGCGGCCATGCGCCGCGCCGCCCGGCTCGGCGACGGCTGGCACGCCTCAGGGATGCCCCCGTCCACATTCCGCGCCGGCGCCCTCGCCGTCGCCAACCTGTGGAAGGAAGCCAAGCGCGAGGGCGACCCTCAATTGAGCCTGCGGATCCCGATCCTGGTCGACGGCGTCCACCACGCGGCCGTCGACACCGCCCTGCTCGGCACCCGCCACGTTCTGCGCGGCCCCCTGACCAACATCGTCCGCGAGCTCCGGCAATATCAAACAGCCGGCTGCGAACACGTAGCCCTCGAAGTCAGCTACAGCACCTACCCCGCGATCCTCGAAACCATCGACATCATCGCCGAGGAAATTCGCCCCGCCCTGGAACAGCAGCGCGAACGCTAGGCTCGAAACACCTCCCGGGGAGGCGGCCGCCAGCCGGCCGTGGGCGGGGGGCAGGGGGTCGGTTAACCCGTTCCCCGCCAACGGAAGACCGGAACCAACCCATCCCCGATTGGGAACTCCTCAAGCAAGGAAACGTGTAAGCGGGTCGTGGTTA
>DATFUK010000606.1:0-3085 GCA_035260865.1 Candidatus Methylomirabilota bacterium
GGGGCCAGCCAGAAGGAGCGGTAGTAGGCCTTGCGGTAGTAGTAACAGGTCAGGCGGAAGAGGCCGGGACCGCCCAGGATCAGGAAGGCGGGCGAGAGTACCCCGACGATCGGCAGGGAGATGTCGGGAACCGTGAAGCCGGCGAAGCTGTGGTGCAGACACGCCTTGCTGAGGCAGGGCGAGTAGAACGGCGATAGATACGGGTCGGCGTAGTAGTGCGCGTTCTGGAACGCGGCCCACGTCGAGTAGACGATGAACGCCAGCAGGACCACCACCACTGTGACGGGTAACACCCACCACGAGTCCGTCCGCAGGTGCGCCGCCGCGATCGGCGGCCGCGCCTCTCCGAGGATCCGCCCGCCCTGCCTCTGCGCCGTTGCGCCGTTCATGCGTTCTCCCTTGCGTAGGCCTTCATGCCGTCCTGATAGAGATCGCCGCCGTGGCAGTCGTTGACCACGATGGCGGGGAACCCGGCCACCTCGAGGCGCCGGATGGCCTCGGTGCCGAGATCCTCGTAGGCCACGACCTCGAGCTTCTTCACGAAGCCCGAGAGCACCGCGCCCGCACCGCCGATGGCCCCGAAGTAGACGCCCTTGTGCTGGCGGAGCGCGTCCTTCACGGGCTGGGAGCGCGCGCCCTTGCCGAGCGTGCCCTTGAGCCCCAGGGCCAGGAGCTTCGGGGTGAACTTGTCCATGCGTCCGCCGGTGGTGGGGCCGATGGAGCCCACCACGTCGCCGGGCCGCGCGGGCGAGGGCCCGGTGTAGTAGATGATCTGGCCCCGCACGTCGATGGGCAGCGGCTGGCCCGCGTCGATCAGTGGGAGCAGACGGGCGTGAGCCGCGTCGCGCGCGGTGTACATCACCCCGGTGATGCGCACCCGGTCCCCCGCCTTCAGCGACTCGATATCCGCGTCGCTCAGCGGGGGCGTGACGTCCTTGATCCCGTCGGGGCCGGTGGTGACACTCACACTGAAGCCTCTTTGTGACGATGCGCGTGGCACTCGATCGTCACCGCCACCGGCAGGCTCGTGATGTGGCAGGGGTACGTGAGGATGTGGATGCCGAACGCGGTGGTGTCGCCGCCGTAGCCCTGGGGCCCGATGCCGAGCCGGTTGGCGCGCTCGAGCACCTCGCGCTCCACCGCGGCCACCGCCGGATCCGGGTTGGGCGCGCCCAGCTCGCGGAAGAGCGCCTTCTTGCTGAGGCGCGCGGCCTGCTCGAAGGTGCCCCCCACTCCCACGCCCGCGATCAGGGGCGGGCAGGCGTCGGGACCCGCGGTGCGGATGCACTCGAGGATCCACTCCTTGACGCCGTCCACGCCCTCCGCGGGGGTGAGCATCTTGTACTTGGAGCGGTTCTCGCAGCCACCGCCCTTGGCCATGATCTGGATGTGGAGCTCGCTGCCCGGCACCACGTCCAGGTGGATCACCGCCGGCGTGTTGTCGCCGGTGTTCACCCGGTCGAACGGCGAGCGCACGATGGAGGCGCGGAGGTAGCCCTCCTTGTAGCCCTGGCGCACGCCCTCGTTGATGGCCTCGTAGAGGCCGCCCCCGGTCACGTGCACGTCCTGGCCCAGCTCGAGGAAGCAGACCACGAAGCCGGTGTCCTGGCAGTACGGGATCTTCCTGGTCCGGGCCAGCTCCGCGTTCTGCTGGAGGATCTGGAGCACCTGCCGCCCGGCCGGGGAGCGCTCGGTCTGGAGCGCTCCCGCGAAGGCCCGCAGCATGTCGGGCTCGAGCGAATAGTTCGCCTCCATGCAGAGCTTCTTGACCGCGTCGACGATCACGGAGACGTGGATCTCGCGCATGGGGTTCCGGGCTAGAGCTTCAGCTTGTCGACCAGCTCCCGGACCGCGGCGGCCGACTTGTCGAAGGCGGCCTGCTCGTCGGCGTGGAGCTTGATCTCGATGATCTGCTCGACGCCCCGGCGGCCGAGCTTGACCGGCACGCCGACGTAGAGCCCCTTGGTGCCGTACTGGCCGTTCAGGTAGGCCGCGCAAGGCAGGATCTTCTTCTTGTCCTTGAGGATCGCCTCCACCATCTCCACCGCGGAGGCGGCCGGCGCGTAGTAGGCGCTGCCCGACTTGAGGAAGGCCACGATCTCGGCCCCGCCGTTGGCGGTGCGCGCGACCAGGGCTTGGATCCGGTCGGCGGGCAGCAGGTCGGTGATCGGGATGCCCGCCACCGTGGAGTAGCGCGGCAGCGGCACCATGCTGTCGCCGTGGCCGCCCAGCACGAACGCGGTCACGTTCTCGACCGACACCTGGAGCTCCTGGGCGATGAAGGTGCGGAAGCGAGCGGAGTCGAGCACTCCCGCCATGCCGATGACCCGCTCGGCCGGGAAGCCCGACTTCTTCCACGCGAGCTGCACCATCGCGTCGAGGGGGTTGGTGACCAGGATGAGGATCGCGTTGCGGGAGCGCTTCACCACCTGCTCCACCACCGAGCCCACGATCTCCGCGTTCTTGAACAGGAGGTCGTCGCGCGTCATGCCCGGCTTGCGCGCGAGCCCCGCGGTGATCACCACGATGTCCGAGTCGGCGGTCTCGTCGTAGCCGTTGCTCCCGGTGAGGCTCGAGTCGTAGCCGTGGACCGGGCCGGCCTGGGCCAGGTCGAGGGCCTTGCCCTGGGGAATCCCCTCGACCACGTCCACCAGGACCACGTCGCCCAGCTCCTTCTCGACGGTGTACTGGGCGACCGAGGCGCCGACGTTCCCGGCCCCGATGACCGAGATCTTGGGCCGCGGCCGGTACTCGCTCAGGATCTCGGCCTTGCCGACTTGCAGCGCTGCCATCACATGGACTCCATGTTCTTGACGATGGCGGTGCCGAACTCGGAGCACTTCACTTCCTTGGCCCCGTCCATCAGGCGGGCGAAGTCGTAGGTCACGACCTTTTGGGCGAGCGTCTTCTCGATGCCCGCGATGATGCGGTCCGCCGCCTCGGTCCAGCCCATGTAGCGCAGCATCATCTCGCCGGAGAGAATGACCGAGCCGGGGTTGACCTTGTCCTGCCCCGCGTACTTGGGCGCGGTGCCGTGGGTGGCCTCGAACAGCGCGTGGCCGGTGTCGTAGTTGATGTTGGCCCC
>DATFUK010000607.1:0-2986 GCA_035260865.1 Candidatus Methylomirabilota bacterium
GGCTGCCGACCTCGGGATCGTGGGGCGCGAGCACGTTGGCGAAGACCGCCACGAAGATCAGCAGCGCGAGGATGGACACCGGGATCATCGGGAAGCCGTCGCTCCGGAACGAGCTGAGGCGCCGGGCGATGGGGAGGGTGGCGGCGCGGCTGCCGTTCATCGGGCGAGCCGGATGCGCGGGTCGATCACCGCGTAGAGGATGTCGACGAGGAGGCTCACCACCACCACCATGGCCCCGTTCAGGATGACCGTCGCCTGCACCACCGGGAAGTCGCGGAACGCGATGCCCTCGTAGAGGAGCCGGCCGATGCCCGGCCACGCGAAGACGGTCTCCACCACCACCGCAACGTTGACCATGATCACCAGGTTGATCCCGGCCAGGGTCAGCACCGGGATGAGCGCATTCTTGAACGCGTGCTTGCCGATCACGAGCGCCTCCGGCAGGCCCTTCAGGCGGGCCAGCTTCACGTACTCGGAGCCCAGCACGTCCAGCATGGACGAGCGGGTGAGCCGCATGTGGGCGGCCGCGAAGTACCAGCCGAGGGCGAACGCGGGCATCACGAGATGCGCCGCGGTGCCGGACCCGGAGGACGGGAGCCACCCGAGATAGACCGAGAAGAAGAGGATCAGGAGAAGGCCCACCCAGAACGAGGGCAGCGACAGCCCGAGGAGGGCGAACACCTTGCCCGCGCTGTCCCACCACTGGTTGACGCGCACCGCCGCGATGATCCCGGTGGGGATGCCGATCACCAGCGAGAAGGCCATCGCGGCCGCGGCGAGCATGAGCGAGCTGGGCAGCCGGGAGAGATACAGCTCGAGCACCGGGGTGCGGTAGTAGAAGGAGTGGCCGAGATCGCCCCGCACCAGGCTCGAGACGAAGTGGCCGTACTGCACCCAGATCGGGCGGTCGAGGCCGAACTGCTGGCGGATGGCCTCCATGTCGGCCTGGCTGGCCCCCGGCTCGACGAGGAGCACGGTGGGATCGCCGGTGAGCCGGACGAGGAGGAAGATCGTGACGGACAGGAGCACGAGCGAGATGCCCGCGAAGCCGACCCGCTTGAGAATGTAGCGCTTCATGTCACTTCTTCTTCAGGCGCACGTCTTCGTACGGCGCCGAGTACGCGTGGTTGGCGATGAGACCCAGCCCGTGGACCTCGAGACGCGGGCCCACCCCGTTGAGGAAGGCGGGCTCGATCACCGGCCCGAACATCACCTTCTCGTGGATGAGCTGCTGCATCTTGTAGAGGATCTGCTGGCGCACCCGCGGGTTCATCTCGTTGACCTGCTCGGTGTAGAGCCCGTCCACGTCGGGATAGGCGCCGTAAGTATAGCGCCCGCCGGTCACCGCATACTGCTCGAGGCGCGTGGGCGCGTTGCCCGGCGCCCCGCTGCCACTGAAGATGACCCCGCGCAGCTTCTTCTCGCCGTACTCCTTGAAGAACGCGACCCGCTCCATCGGCCGGAGGCGGAGCCGGATCCCGACCTGCTGCAGGTAGTTCGCCACCGGCTCCCCGATGGCCACCCCGTAGATCGTGTCCCCGGTGAGATCGCCCGCGTCGAAGCCGTTCGGATAGCCGGCTTCCGCCAGGAGCTGCTTGGCCCGCCTGGGGTCGAAGACGTAGGGCGGGGGAGCCCAGAAGTACTCCATGCCCTGGGGAATGAAGGAGTGGGAGAGCTTGGAGAGGCCCAGGTAGACCGCGTTATTGATGCCGGCCCGGTCGATCGCCAGGTTCGCGGCCAGGCGCACGCGCCGGTCGTGCCAGGGCGACTTCGGGTCCGACTGCTCGGAGAACACCAGCCAGGTGGTGAAGGTGAAGTAGGTCGGCGCCAGGGTGAGCCCGGCCGAGCGCTTGAGCTCCTCGGCGAGCGGTCCGGTGACCGAGTAGGCCACGTCCACCTCGCCGAGCTTGAGCGCGGCCAGGCGGGTGGACTCGTCGGGGATGGTCCGCAGCACCAGGGTCTTCACCGTCGGGACCTTCCGCCAGTACTGCTCGTGCGCCTCCAGGGTCAGCTCCACCCCCGGCTTGAACGAGACGAACTTGTACGGCCCCGCCCCCACCGGCGCCTTCTTGAAGCCCTCCTCGCCCACCTGCTCGACGTACTTCTTGGGCACGATCCAGGCCGCGCCGGTCGCGGGCGTGGCGTAGAAGGCCAGGAAGTCGGGCCACGCCTGCTTCAGGGTGAAGCGGACGCGGTGGGGGTCGAGCACCTCGACGCGGGCGACCTTGCCCTTGAGCAGGGCCGCGCTCGCGCCCCGGTACCGTTCGAAGGAGTACTTCACGTCCTCGGCGGTCATCGGGTCGCCGTTGTGGAAGCGCACGTTCTTGCGCAGCACGAAGTCGTAGGTGAGGCCGTCTTTCGACTGGGTCCACGACTCGGCGAGGGACGGCGCCATTGGCTTGCCGGGCATCGGCTTCACGAGCGCATCGTGCATGGCGTACAGCACCATGAAGGGCGTGATGATCCCCGCGGTCTCCGCCGGATCGAACCAGGTCGGGGCGAGCGTGATGTGCACGGCCCAGGTCACCTGACCCTCGGGGCCCGCGGCCGCGGCGGGGCGTCCCGGGCCCCCGACAAGGCCGGCCAGGAGCACCGCCAGGGTCACGGCCACGGTCGAGCGCACGGCGTTCGAAGCCGCCGGAAGCATTGTCAGGCACCTGCGCCGGAGTAGGCCCACCGCCGTCTCCTCCATGAGACGTAGGTCAGAGTGGTCGAGAAGCTGGAATAAGCCCGATTCGGGTGTGCGGGTGCGGTGATTATCTTCAAATCGCCCGCCTTGTCAATGGGGCGGCGCCGAATGCCCGAAGGCGACGCGGGCTGGAAGTTTTTACCGAGCGCGTGCGAAACGCTCGGAAATCCCTCGCGCAACGCTTGTAAACGCGCAAGTCGCCACGTCTAATGATGCTCCGCGGGGAGATCGCCCGCTACGTCACGCGGACGGGAGCCCGAGACATGGCGGACCACCGGAGCAAGCTCGCAACGATCG
>DATFUK010000608.1:0-4205 GCA_035260865.1 Candidatus Methylomirabilota bacterium
ATAATGCGGCGACGGGGCCAACCGATCGAACCGCCACTACGTCAAATCCACCCGCAAGATCCGGTTGTTGCTCAAGGAGGGCCTCGGCCCGCCCTTCCTTGACCACAACGTTGCCCAGGTCGAGCTCGCGCTTGACCGCAAGCAGGAAGGACACGCGCTTTCTCCGCGCCTCGACCAGCGTCACCGCGATTCCCGGATCTGCCAGTCGTAGCGGCAGGCCGGGGATGCCGGCGCCAGCGCCGATGTCCAGTAGCGAGAGGGGACGCGGAGGGAGAAGTGCCAGAAAGAGCAGGGAGTCGATGAACAGGCTGTGGATGATACCGTCGGCGGAGTCGAGGGCGGTCATCCGGTGCGTCCGGTTCCAGCGGAGAAAGAGGTCGAGGTACTGCTGGAACTGCTTCCGGTCCCTGGAGGTCGCCGGACGTCCGGCCAGGGCCTGGATCGCGACGGTCAGGTCGGCGAAGGGGTCGGCGCTGCGCCTGCTCAAGCCTTCTTCGTGGCTCGCGCGGGGATCTTCTCCGTCTTCTTGCCCATCCGCTCCATGTACTTCTGCTGGGCGATCTGCAGCACGTTGGACAAGGTCCAGTACAGCACCAAACCCGCGGGCAGATTGAAGAACATGAACGTGAAGACCACGGGCATGAAGAGCATCATCTTCGCCTGGCGGGGGTCACCCATCACCGGCGTCATCTTCTGCTGGACGAACATGGATACGCCCATCAGGATCGGCAGCACGTACGTGGGGTCGTGGCGCGCGAGATCACAGATCCAGAAATCGATCCCGAACATGCGCCCGAAACAGATGAACGCGGCGTTCTGCAAATCCACGGAGACGGACAGCGCGTCGTAGAGCGCGTAGAAGATCGGAACCTGGACCACCATCGGGAGGCAGCCGCCCAGCGGATTCACCTTGTGCGCGCGGTAGAGCTCCATGGTCTCGCGCTGCAGGCGCTGCGGGTCGCTCTTGTACTTGGATCGCAACGAATTGATCTGCGGCTGGAGGGCCTGCATCGCCTTCATCGAAGTCATGCTCTTCACCGTGAGCGGGAACAGCAGCACCTTGGTGATCACGGTCAGGACGATGATGGCGATCCCGTAGTTCGGCACGAAGTGGTAGAACCACCGCATGATGGCGAGGGTGGGGACCACGATGTATTCCATCGGGAACGTGGGCAGCCCGTAGTGAACGGCCCATGACTCGGGGAACGGGAAACCGCCGAAGTAGATCGCTTTCTCAAGGCCGACGCCCAGCGATCGCACGCGCTCGTACTCCATCGGACCCATGTAGCTCTGGAGCTGACCCTCCCAGGCCTTCCCGGGCTCGAGGGCCGGGATCGAGGCCGACACGCCGATCTCCGCGTAGTGCAACACAGCGGATTCCTTCTCTTTTTTGACTTCTCGTCGCGACTCGATGACTCTGATGCCCTTACTCTTTGGAATGAGCGCGGTGAGATAGACGCCATTCTGGCTGACCGGTGCGATCCCACTCTCGAACCCGACCCAGCGGTCCTCGCCCACGTAGTCGACCGCCTTGGCGAGGTACTCTCGGCGCGCCCAGAGTGTCCCTTGCGGCAGGCGCACGACGTGGATCGGCCGGGCCCCGGCGAAGTGCTCCTGATCCTTCGGCCACTCCGCCGGCGCGCTCCAGATCTGGGCCAGCTCCACACCCTGGGCGACGGTGTTCCGGTTCTCGACCTTCAGCTCGTGCTCCACCACGTAGCTGTCGGCCCGGAAGCGGAGCACCTGACTGACCCGGATGCCGAATCCATCCTCGCCAACCATTCGCAGCTCGCCGGTCGGGGTGTCCTTGTCGAGCTTGATGGACTCCGTCGACAGCGCGAACGCGATCGGTCGTGCTGGCTGGCCCGGTCTCCTGACGACCCACCCGGCCCCGTCAACCGTACCCGGCAGCACCAGGGGCTTCTCCCCGCGGAAGTGGAGATTCCAGGCCTTGACCTGCCCTCCCGTGGTCGCGACCGCCGCGTGGTAGAGCGGCGTCTCGATCACCGCCGTCCGTTCCGGCACCGTCGGCGCGTCCTTCGGCGAAGGCGCTGGCGTCACCGGGCTCGCGGTGGCGCTCGGTGAGGGTCTCGATGTGCCCGGTGCGGGTGGGGCCGGGGCCTCCGCCGTCGGGACCGGCTTCTGCTCGGGCGGGGGCTCGGGCATGAAGAGCGGCATGAAGATCTGGTAGACCATCAGGAGCGCCGCCATCAGCAGCAGCGCCAGAGTCGTTCGCTTATCCATTACCCTCTCGATCGCTCAATCGGCGGGGGGTCGTAGCCGCCCGGATTCCACGGATGACACCGGATGACCCGCCGGATTCCCAGCCACCCGCCACGCAACAGGCCTTGGTGCAGCAGCGCCTCCCGGGCATATTCCGAGCAGCCCGGGACGAACCGGCAGGCCGGGGGAAAGACCGGCCTCAGGAATAGCTGATAGCCACGAACCACCTGCGCGGCCAGCCAGCCCGCGCTCACGCGTCTGTCTCCGCGGCTCGTGCCGCGCGCGCCAGGTTCTCCGCCAGCCGCCGCATGTCCTCCACCAGCTCGGGAAAGGGCCGCCGCGCCGCGATGGGCCGCGCGACCACCACCAGCTCCACGTTCCCCACGATCTGCGCCCGAACCTGGCGGTACGCTTCGCGAACTCGACGCCGCGCCCGATTGCGCTTCGCGGCTCCGCGGAGCTGCCGGCTGACCGCGAACCCCGCCCGCCGAGTCTCCGCGCGACGCCACAGCGCGACGAAGCTCGGCCGCTCGAGCCGGCTGCCCTGCTGAAAGACCGCCTGGAATTCTGCCGACCGCCGGAGGCGCTCGCCTCGCGGCAGCGTGAGTACCGCCGGGGATATTGGCACTGCGTCGGGTTACACCGTCAGGCGCTTGCGACCCTTCGCGCGCCGACGCTTGAGCACCTTTCGCCCGCCCTGCGTCTTCATCCGCGAGCGAAATCCGTGCGTCTTCTTTCGCCGTCGCACATTTGGTTGGAACGTCCTCTTCATGGACAAACTCTCCTGTGGGGTAGAAGAACCAACGTAGTCTACGGACCGCCCTCCATCAAGTCAAGGCACGCAAGCCCCTTGCGACCGTCCGCGACGCTATGGTACGGTCGCCTCCCGCGTCGCGGACCGCACCTTCCGGGCAAGCCCGGCGCGCGCGGCTCCCGGGCGGTGCAGAAAGTGAAACGCCCGTTCGTCGCTGACCGAATCGAAGATGACGTTGCGACCTGGCCGGCGGTCTTGGCAACCCGGAGAACCAGGCCGCTCGGAACGCTCCCGGTTGTCCACACCTGTGGATAAGTCTGTGTGTAACTCATTGCCGCGCCATCGAACAAGAGCCTGAGAATGCTTGATTCTTTGTGGACCCGTGTTCTGACCGCGCTCGAGGGGCGGATCCCCGAGACCGCCATCGAGTCGTGGCTGCGCCCGTGCCGCGTCACCGCGATGGACGGCGACGTCATCCGCGTCGCG
The DNA here is from genome assembly GCA_035260865.1 of Candidatus Methylomirabilota bacterium. Classification (GTDB taxonomy): domain Bacteria; phylum Methylomirabilota; class Methylomirabilia; order Rokubacteriales; family CSP1-6; genus CAMLFJ01. The sequence goes on from DATFUK010000608.1 coordinate 3,464, forward strand.
GCGCCCAACAAGTACAGCCGCGACTGGCTCGTCCAGCACTACACCGAGGCGATCCAGGCCGCGGCCCGCACGGTGCTGGGCGGCAATCCCGTCGTCTCGATCGAGATCGATCGCGAGCCGGACCGCGCGCCGGCGCCGGTGCGCGCGCTCCCCGCGGTGCCGTTGTCGAACGGCCTCTCTCCGCGCTACACCTTCGAGTCCTTCGTCATCGGCAACTCCAACCAGTTCGCCCAGGCGGCCAGCCAGGCGGTGGCGGAGCTGCCGTCGAAGGCTTACAACCCGCTCTTCATCTACGGGGGAGTCGGTCTCGGCAAGACCCACCTGCTACACGCGATCGGCCACGAGATCGCGCGGCTCTATCCCTCGCTCCGCCTGCTCTACCTCTCGACCGAGCGATTCACCAATGACCTGATCAACGCGATCCGCTACGACCGCACCGCGGAATTTCGGGCCAAGTACCGGACGATCGACCTGCTCCTGATCGACGACATCCAGTTCATCTCGGGCAAGGAGCGGACCCAGGAGGAGTTCTTCCACACCTTCAACGACCTCTACGAGGCCCGGAAGCAGATCGTCGTCTCCTCCGACTCGGCCCCCAAGGAGATCCCGGAGATCGAGGAACGTCTCCGCTCCCGCTTCGAGTGGGGACTCATCGCGGACATCCAGCCGCCCGACTTCGAGACGCGGGTGGCCATTCTCAAGAAGAAGGCGGAGATCGAGCGGGTCCGGCTCCCCGACGACG
>DATFUK010000609.1:0-6282 GCA_035260865.1 Candidatus Methylomirabilota bacterium
CGCCATCTCCGCGGTGACCGGGGAAGGCCTGCCCACGCTGGTCCACGAGATGGCCCGGCGCTTGACGAGCGAGCCATGGATGCCCGCCGCGCGCTGAGCCGGGCCCGGCGCGTGGTGGTGAAGGTCGGGAGCGGGCTCGTCACCACGCCGGGGGAAGGCCCGTCGAGCGAGACGATCGCCCGCCTCGCGGGTGACCTGGCCGCCCTCGTCCAGGACAAGCGTGAGGTCGCGCTCGTGTCCTCCGGTGCCATCGCCACCGGCGTGGCGCGCCTGGGCCTGAAGGGGCGGCCCCAGTCGATCCCGGAGAAGCAGGCGGCCGCCGCGGTCGGGCAGTCCGCGCTGATGTGGGAGTACGAGCAGGCGTTCAAGAAGCACGGCATCCCGGTGGGCCAGGTGCTGCTCACCGGCCAGGACATCAGCGATCGCTCGCGCTATCTCAATGCCCGCAACACCCTCCTCGCCCTCCTCGACTACGGCGTGCTGCCGGTCATCAACGAGAACGACACGGTGGCGGTGGACGAGATCAAGGTGGGCGACAACGACAACCTCGCCGCCCTCGTCGCGCACCTCATCGACGCCGACCTGCTCGTGCTCCTGACCGACGTGGACGGGCTCTACACCGGCGATCCCCGCCGCGATCCGGCCGCCCGGCGCCTCGAGACCGTCCTCGCCATCACCGACGACATCCAGAAGATGGTCTTCGATGCCTCCGCCACCGTGTCGGTGGGCGGCATGAGCACGAAGCTCGAGGCCGCCCAGAAGGCGGGCGCCTCCGGGATCCCGATGGTGATCGCGAGCGGGCGCGAGCCGGGGATCCTCCAGCGGCTGCTCAAGGGCGAGCCGGTGGGGACGTACTTTCAGCCCCGGGACGACCGGCTCGCCGCGCGCAAGCGCTGGATTGCCTTCGCGGTGCCGCCCCAGGGCCGGCTCACGGTTGACGCGGGCGCGAAGAAGGCCTTAACTGAGAGGGGCACGAGCCTGCTCCCGTCCGGACTGGTGGACGTGAGCGGCGAGTTCCACGTGGGCGACGTGGTGGCGCTGACCCAAGTCGACGGCCAGGAGTTCGCGCGCGGCCTCGTGAACTACGACGCGGGCGAGCTGCGGCGGATCCGCGGCGCCAAGACGAAGGACATCGAGAAGACGCTGGGCTACAAGGGCGTGGACGAGGTGATCCACCGGGACAACCTGGTGATCCTCTGATGGACGCGGGGAGAGGGCACAACATGGACGCGGCGGCACACGTCGAGGCGAAGGCGCGGGCGGCCAAGGAGGCGGCGCGGGTGCTCGCGCTGGCTCCGAGCCGGGCCAAGAACGAAGCGCTCGCCCAGATGGCGCGGGGGCTCGAGGAGAAGACCGGCGCGATCCTCGAGGCCAACCGACAGGATCTCGAGCGCGCCCGCGCGGCCAGCCATCCGCGCGCCTTCGTGGATCGCCTCACCCTCACCGAGAGCCGCATCGAGGAGATGGCGGCGGGCCTGCGCCACGTGGCCGGGCTTCCCGATCCGGTGGGCGAGACCGTCGAGACCTCGCGCCGGCCTTCGGGCCTCGAGATCGCCCGCGTGCGGGTCCCCCTGGGGGTCATCGGGTTCATCTACGAGTCGCGGCCGAACGTGACCGCGGACGCGGCCGGCCTCTGCTTGAAGTCGGGCAACGCGGTGCTGCTGCGCGGCGGCAGCGAGGCGCTCGACTCCAACACCATGCTGGCCCAGATCCTCGCCCGCGCGGTCGAGAAGGCGGGGCTGCCGGCCGAGTGCGTCCAGGCGGTGGAGACCGCGGACCGCGCGGCGGTGCTCGCCATGCTCACGCTGGACCGCTACCTCGACCTCATCATCCCGCGCGGCGGCGAGGAATTCGTGCGGCTGGTCGCGGAGCGCTCGACGGTGCCGGTGCTCAAGCACGACAAGGGGCTCTGCCATCTCTACGTGGACGAGGGCGCGGACCTCGACATGGCGGTGGCGGTGGCGGTGAACGCCAAGGCCCAGCGGGTCAGCGTCTGCAACTCGCTCGAGACCCTGCTCGTGCACGCGGCGGTCGCGCCGGACTTCCTCCCCCGGCTCGCCGCGCGGCTCGCGGAGGCGGGGGTGGAGACGCGCGCGGATGAGCGGGCGCGGGCCCTGATGCCCGGGGCCCGGGCGGCCGAGCCCGCGGACTGGGACGCGGAGTACCTCGACTACATCCTCGCGGTGCGGGTGGTGGAGGGCTTCGAGGACGCGGTCGCCCACATCCGGCGCCACGGCTCCGGGCTGGCCGAGTCCATCGTCACCCGCGACCTGCGGCGGGCCCGACGCTTCACCCAGGAGGTGGACGCGGCGGCGGTGCTGGTCAACGCGTCCACGCGGCTCGTGGACGGCAGCCAGTTCGGGATGGGCGCCGAGATGGGCATCTCCACCTCCCGCGTCCACGCCCGGGGCCCGGTCGGGGTGCGCGAGCTGACCACCACCAAGTTCGTGGTGTGGGGCGACGGGCATATCCGGGAGTAGCCGCCTGCAGCCGCGCGTCGGCATCTTCGGGGGGTCGTTCAATCCGATCCACTTCGGTCACCTTCTCGTGGCCGACGAAGTTTGCGAGGCGCTCCGCCTCGACCGCCTGCTGCTGGTGCCCGCCGCGCAGCCCCCGCACAAGCCGGCGGCCGAGCTGGCACCCGCGGCTCATCGCTACCGCATGACCACGCTCGCGGTCCGGGAGCACCCGCGCTTCGAGGTCTCGGACGTCGAGGTCACGCGCAGCGGCCCGTCCTACACGGTGGACACCTTGACCGCGCTCCGGGATCGCGGGCGGCTGCACCTGATCATCGGATCCGAGACGTTCCTCGATCTGCTGAACTGGCGCGAGCCGCGCCGGGTGGCGGCCCTCGCGCGCCTGGTGGTGATTCCGCGCAACGGGATGGGCTTCGACCCCGAGACGCCGGCCGCGCTCAAGGTGATGCGGGAGCTGGGCCTGCCCGGGTTTGTGCCGGTGGGGGTCGAGCCGATGGACGATCCCGCTCCGATCCTGCTGCACGCGGCGTCCCTGCCCATCTCGGGCTCGGACCTGCGCCGGCGCGCCCGTGAGGGCCGGAGCCTCGCCTTCCGCATGCCGGAGGCGGTCGTGTCCTACATCCGCGACCAGCAGCTCTACCGCCCGGAGGCCTGATGGCGAGCCTGTCCGCCGAAGCCGTCGTCCGCGTGGCCGCGCGCGCGGCCCTGGAGAAGAAGGCGATCGAGCTGGTGGTGCTGGACCTGCAGGGGCTGTCGAGCGTGGCCGACTACTTCCTCGTCTGCAGCGCGCGGTCGACCCCGCAGGCGGATACGATCGCGGACGCGGTGCGCGGCGCGCTGCGCGCGGAAGGGGTGCGGCCCCGCCACAACGAGGGCAGCGCGGAGAGCGGCTGGCTCCTGCTCGACTACGCCGACGTGGTGGTGCACGTGTTTCTCGAGGAGACGCGTGGATTCTACTCGCTGGAGCGGTTGTGGGGCGACGCGCCGCTGGTTTCGGTCGAGGGAGCGGGCGCTCGGGATTGATTTGCGTGGGACCCCATGGTAGCCTGCGCGACCAGCGGCGACGCTGCGTGAAGCGAGAGGAGGCCAGGGATGAAGAAAGACCGTTTGGTTCAGCTCCGCAAGAAGCTGGAAGAGAAGCACCGCCAGCTCGAGGAGGAGGTGGGCCGGAACGTCCTGTATGGGAAGGGCCCCGAAGACGATTCCATCAAGGACCTGGGTGACCAGGCCTCTTCCGCCTACAATCGCGAGTTCCTCTTCGAGCTGGGCAACGGGGAGCGCCGGCGACTGAAGGAAGTCGCGCTCGCGCTCCAGAAGATCACCGACGGCGGGTTCGGCGACTGCGAGCGCTGCGGCGAGCCCATCGCCGACAAGCGCCTCGACGCGGTGCCGGACGCGCGCTTCTGCATCGAGTGCCAGCGCGCGATCGAAGAGGAAGAGCGTACCGCGGCCCGCTAGCGCCGCCGCTCCGTTCCGTCCGTGTCGATCCGCTTCGGGCTCGTCGTCGGCCTTCTCTTCGCCATTGTCGTCACCTACCTGACGTCCATGAATCCGAGTCGTGTCCACGTCGCCCTGGGCCGCGACTGGGCGTTCGACGTTCCCTTGATGGCGCTGATCGCGGTCGTGTTCGGCGCGGGCGCCGGGCTCGCCTTGGTGCTGGGCATCCTCCGCGACGTCACCCGCTCCTACGCGCATCGGAGCGATCCCCTCGAGGCGGGACCGCGTCCCGCGCCTGTCTCGCCGGTCCGCGCGGCGGCGGACGCGCCGCATGAGCCCGCGCGCCCGGCGACGGACCACGCCGGGCGCGACTCGCTGATCGAGCGCGGGCGCTTCGCGGAGGCCCTCGAGATCCAGCCGCGCGTGGTGCAGGCGGCCCCGCGGGAGGAGCGCGCGGCCGAGAGCACCGTGCTGGCCGGCCTGCACTACGAGATCGGCCGGGAGCGGCTCGAGAAGGAGGATCGCAACGGGGCGATCGCGCATCTGAAGGACGCCCTGCGCGCCCAGCCCGACTTCGTGCCCGCCGCCCTGCTGCTGGGCGAGGCCCATCTCAAGGCGGGCGAGCCGCGCGAGGCCCTGCGCGTCTGGGAGCGGGCGGCCGAGGGCTCGCAGCCGGCCCTGCCGGTGCTGTCGCGCATCGAGCAGCTGCACCGCTCCGAGGGCCGGCCCACCCGCATGATCTCGCTCTACCAGGACGCGCTCGCCCGCCAGCCCGACAACCTGGCGCTGGCCTTCGGACTGGGCCGCGTCTACTTCGAGCTCGCGATGCTCGACGAGGCGGCGGAGCAGTTCCAGAAGATGGAGGTGCGCGCGCCCGAGCTGCCGCTCATCCACGCGTACCTCGGCGCGATCCTGGAGCGGCGCGGGCAGTTCCGCGACGCGATGGAGGAGTATCGGCGCGCGCTCCGGGAGAGCGATCGCATCGAATGGCCGCATCGCTGTGCCGCCTGCGGCGCCGCCCACGCCCGCTGGGTCGACCGTTGTCCCACCTGCCGTCGCTGGAACACGTCCCGGCCCTAGATCGCGCTCGTCCCGACCCCGGCCCCTGGCGCCGGTGGGCGGGGGCACTGCTGGACCTTGTCTTCCCGCCGTTCTGCCCGGTGTGTCGCGTGCGCCTGGACGTGGACCGGCGGGATCCCCTGTGTGGCGCCTGCTGGTCGGCGATCCGGCGCATCCGTCCCCCGTGGTGTCGCGTCTGCGGGACCCCGGTCGCGGAGTTCGCCGGAGTGGGGAGCCGGGGGGCCGTTGCGCCGGAACGAGAGTCCGCGAATCGGGAAACAGCGCCGACACGTGAATCCGCAGACTGCGAAAGTGCGCCGGAACCTGAGTCCGCAGACTGGGGGAGTGTGGGGGCCATGTCTGGGCCCCCGCATTTGATAGAGCTTCTATGCTCTGCGTGTCGAACGCGCCCCCCCGGGTTCGATTATGCGCGGAGCGCAGCGCGCTACGAGGACGTGATGCGCGAGGCGCTGCACGCGTTCAAGTTCCGGGGCCGGCGGGCTCTGGCGGCCCCGCTCGGCGAGCTGCTGGTCGAGGCGATGGAGAGCCGGCTGCCGGCCGGCGTCCCGGCGCTGCTCGTGCCGGTGCCGCTGCACCCGCGCCGCGAGCGGGAGCGCGGCTTCAACCAGGCCTCGCTGCTGGCGCGGCGGGTCGGCCTAGCCTGGCGGGTCCCGATCCGGGGCGACGTGCTGGTCCGCGCCGTGGCCACGCCGTCCCAGACCGAGCTCGATGCCTCGGCCCGGCGGGCGAACGTGCGGAACGCCTTCCGGCTGCGCCGTCCGGAGCTGATCGCGGGCCGCCACGTCCTCCTCGTGGACGATGTCCTCACGACGGGCGCGACCCTCTCGGAGTGCGCCCGCTGCCTCCGGGAGGGCGGGGCCGCCAAAGTAGGGGCGCTGACGGTCGCCCGAGTGGTCTAGCCCGGCTCCGAGGCAAGCTTGCGCCTCACCGCCCGGGCTCGCTATAATCAGAGTCCTTCGTGGACCGGAAGTATTTGACAAACCGAGACAAACAGGAAAGGGAGCGCCCATGGCAGTGCGCGTTGGAGTGAACGGGTTCGGACGTATCGGCCGGGTTTTCTTTCGCGCGGCGCTCGAGTCCTCGGATCTCGAGGTGGTGGCGGTCAACGACCTGGCCGATGCCAAGACGCTGGCCCACCTGCTGAAGCACGATTCCGTCCACGGCATGCTGAACGCCGAGGTGAAGGCCAAGGGTGAAGCGATCTTCGTCAACGGGCGGGAGGTCCGTGTCTGCTCGGCCAAGGACCCGGCCACCCTGCCCTGGGGCGAGATGGGCGTGGGGATCGTGG
>DATFUK010000610.1:0-4138 GCA_035260865.1 Candidatus Methylomirabilota bacterium
CTGCACCGCCCGTCGCCGCGCCAGCGCTGAGCCCGGCGGTGCGCCGGCTGGTGACCGAGCACGCGCTCGATCCCTCGAAGCTGACCGGCTCGGGCCGCGGCGGCCGGCTGCTCAAGGAGGACGTCGAGCGCGAGATCGAGCGCGGGCAGGCGGCCGCGGGCCCGGCGGCGGACGCGGACGGGCCCGCGATCGCTCCGCCCGCGAGCCTCGCGCCCGCGAGCCTCGCGCCCGCCCCGGTCCAGGCAGCGGGGGCGGAGGACGCCGACCGCATCGTGCCGATGAGCACCATCCGCCAGCGCATCGCCGAGCGTCTGGTGCGCGCCCAGCACACCGCGGCGATCCTCACCACGTTCAACGAGATCGACATGAGCGCGGTGATCGATCTGCGCGGCCGCTTCAAGGAGGACTTCGAGAAGCGCCACGGCGTGCGGCTCGGCTTCATGAGCTTCTTCGCGCGCTCCAGCGTGCTGGCGCTCGCGGAGTATCCCGAGATCAACGCCGAGATCCGCGGCGCCGACATCGTCTACCACCCGCGCGTCCACCTCGGGGTCGCGGTCCAGACCGAGCGCGGCCTGGTGGCGCCGGTGGTGCGGGGCGCCGACCGCCTGACCTTCGCCGCGATCGAGCGCGAGATCGGACGCCTCGCGGAGCGCGCGCGCACCAGCCGGCTTTCGCTCGACGAGCTCTCGGGTGGCACGTTCACGATTTCGAACGGCGGCGTCTACGGCAGCCTGTTCTCGACCCCGATCCTCAACCCGCCGCAGAGCGGCATCCTCGGCATGCATGCGATCCAGAAGCGCCCGGTCGCGGTGAACGACCAGGTCGTGGTCCGGCCGATGATGTACGTCGCGCTCTCCTACGACCACCGGATCGTGGACGGCGAGCAGGCGGTGTCCTTCCTGGTGCGGGTCAAGCAGCGACTCGAGGACCCCGAGCGCATGCTGCTCGAGGTGTGAGCCGGTCCGCGTGAGCGACGCCCTCGACCTGATCGTCATCGGCTCCGGCCCGGGCGGCTACACGGCCGCGATCCGGGCGGCCCAGCTGGGGATGCGCGTGGCGTGTGTGGAGCGCTATCCGACCCTGGGCGGGGTCTGCCTCAACGTGGGCTGCATCCCGAGCAAGGCGCTGCTCGACTCGAGCGAGCACTTCGCGATGGCGCGCCACGGGCTCGCGGCCCACGGGATCAAAGCCACCGCCGAGCTCGACCTGGCGACAATGATGAAGCGCAAGGACGGCGTGGTGCGCGATCTGACGCGCGGCATCGAGACCCTGTTCCGCAAGCACCGGATCGAGCGCGTCACCGGGAGCGCGCGCCTCGCCGGGCCCGGCGAGGTCGAGGTGAGCGGCCCGGAGGGGACGCGCCGGCTCGCCGCCGCGCGCGTCCTGATCGCCACCGGCAGCAAGCCCGCCGCGCTCCCCGGGATCGCCTTCGACGGGCGGCGCATCGTCCACTCGACCGACGCGCTCACCCTGCCCGAGGTGCCGAAGCGCCTGATGGTGGTGGGGGCCGGGGCGATCGGGCTCGAGCTCGGCTCGGTGTGGATGCGCCTCGGCAGCGAGGTCACCGTGCTCGAGTTCACGGACCGGGCGGTCCCGGGCATGGACCGCCAGAGCGGGGCCCTGCTCAAGCGCCTGCTGGAGCGTCAGGGCATGAAGTTCCGCTTCCAGACCTCCGCGGCCGCGGCGCGGGTCGAGGGCGCGGAGGTCCGGGTCGAGGTGCGCGAGGGCGAGGCGACCCGCGAGGAGACCTGCGACGTGCTGCTGGTCGCGGTGGGGCGCCGCCCGACCACCGAGGGGCTTGGCGCGGTCGAGGCCGGGGTGGCGCTCGACGACCGCGGCCGCGTGTTCGTGGACGCCGACTACCGCACCCGCGCGGCTGGGTTTTACGCGATCGGCGACGTCATCGCCGGCCCGATGCTGGCCCACAAAGCCGAGGAGGAGGGGATCGCGGCGGTCGAGACGATGGCGGGCCAGGCCGGCCATGTCTCCTACGGTTGCATCCCCAACGTCGTGTACACGTGGCCCGAGCTGGCGAGCGTGGGACTGACCGAGGAGGAGGCGCGCGACGGGGGTCGCGAGGTCCGGATCGGCACCTTCCCCTTCCTGGCCAACGCCCGCGCCAAGGCCATGGGCGAGCGCGACGGGCAGGTCAAGCTCATCGCCGACGCCCGCACCGACCGCCTGCTGGGGGCCCACATCCTGGGACCGCGGGCCAGCGACCTGATCGCCGAGCTGGCCCTGGCTCTGGAGTTCGAGGCCAGCGCCGAGGACATCGCCCGGTCGGTGCACGCCCACCCCACCCTGCCGGAGGCCGTCAAGGAGGCGGCGCTGGCGGTCGCGGGCCGCTCGATCAACCAGTAGCCGGTCCCGGCGACCCGCAAAATGCACGGCTCCGACCATCTCTTAATTTGTATTGGGCCGTCAAAATATCGTACTCTATAGATGGTTGAGAGCATCCGCGCCGGGTCCCTTTTGACCCCTCCCTTTGGCCAGGCGCGGAAGGTGCCGGCGCCGTTGCGCCGGACGCACTCCCGTGGGTTTCGACATCGCGCGTCCACCATCGCAGGGAGTCCCCCATGCCGAGGAACGTCGTCGTCGTCGCCGCCGCTGCCCTGGCCACCATCCTGATCACGCCCGCCTTCGCCGCACCCGCGAGCCCGGAGCTCGGCGGCATCTCGTGGGACGGTCCCACGCGCACGCTCCAGGGCATCGTGGACACGCGCTATGGGGTCGGGCATGTCAACGTGTCCACCGACTATATCGGCGCCCACCCGGGCGACGTGGATCCGTGGTTCTGGGTCGGTGACCAGTTCTCCGCCTACATGGTCCACGAGCTGACCGGCAGCCACTTCCACGGCGTGCTGGCCTGGTACCAGGAGTGCGGCGCGCGGCCGGAGTTCCCCGGCGGCGGCATCGTGTTCGACGCGGCCGACGGCGCCGGTATCAGCTCGGTGATCGCGTTCCCGCAGTCGATCCACTTCGGGTTCGTGCTCGACCCGATGGGCGGGCATGGCCGTCCGCCCGGGCACTCGAACCAGTTGATCTTCACCAACCACCTCTACAACGACGGGTGGCCCCGCGACCCGGACGATCACCAGGCGCCGCGGCAGGGCCATGCGCGCGCGCTGGTCTTCGACGTGGCGGCCTGGTCGGCGCCCGACACCTGGCTGGTGTGCTTCGAGGAGCGCGACCCCGGCGCCGATCCGAACCGCGTCGAGCCCGAGCACCCCGAGGGCGACGCCTGCGACATGGTGTTCGAGGTCAGGGCTCTGGGCACGACGCCGGTCAAGACGGTGAGCTTCGGAGCGCTCAAGCACCGCTATCGGCACTGAAATCGGGTCCCCCACCCGGGGGCGCGTCCGGCCGGTGCGGCGGACGCGCCCGGTTTTTTGACAGCCGCGCGGCCGCTGCGCGATGCTCACGCCATGCCCGTGCTCACGCTCGGTGACTGGACCGTCCGCACGCTCGAGACCGGCTTCCTGTGGCTCGACGGCGGCGCGATGTTCGGCTCGGTGCCCAAGCCGCTGTGGAGCCGCGCTCACCCGCCCGACGAGCGCAACCGCATCCGCCTCGCGATGCGCTGCCTGCTGGTCGAGGGCCACGGCCGTCGCATCCTGGTGGACGACGGCGTGGGCGCCAAGTTCGGCCCCAAGCTCGCCGACATCTACCGCGTCGAGCTGGCCGAGCACACGCTCGAGCTCGCCCTGGCCGCCGCCGGGCGCGGCGTCGAGGACGTCACCGACGTGGTCCTGACCCACCTGCACTTCGATCACGCCGGCGGCTCGACCGCGCGGCTCGGCGATCGCCTGGCGCCGCGGCTGCCGCGCGCGCGCTACTTCGTCCAGCGCGCCAACTGGGACAACGCCCGGAACCCGAACCCGCGCGAGCGCGCCTCCTACCTGCCCGAGAACTTCGAGCCGCTGATGGAGGCCGGGGTGCTGACCCTGTGGGAGGGGGCCCAGCAGCCGTGGCCGGGCTTCGAGTTGTTCACCGCCGACGGGCACACCCGCGGCCAGCAGCTGGTGCGCATCGCCGGACCCGAGGGGGTGCTGTACTTCGTCGCCGACCTGATCCCGACCGCCGCCCACGTGCGGATTCCCTACGTGATGGGCTACGACGTCGCCGCGATCGAGACCAT
>DATFUK010000611.1:0-8709 GCA_035260865.1 Candidatus Methylomirabilota bacterium
TTTCGGATGCAGCGTCTTCACCCGGCCGTCGAGCATCTCGGGAAAGCCGGTGACCTCGGCCACGTCCACCACGCGGACGCCGGACTCGCGCAGGAGCTTCGCGGTGCCACCGGTGGACAGGATCTCGGCGCCGAGGGCGGCCAGGCCGCCGGCGAACTCCACCACGCCGGTCTTGTCGTGCACGCTGACGAGGGCGCGTCGCACTCGAGTCATGGGGTCTCCCTGATCTGCACGCGGCGGCCGCGGATCTCGAGCCGTCCCAGCGCGAAGAGCCGGACGGCCTCCGGGTAGAGCCGGTGCTCCTCGAGGAGGATCCGGTCCGCGAGGGTGGCCTCGGTATCGTCCGGCCGTACCGGCACCGCGGCCTGCAGCACGATCGGGCCGGTGTCCACGCCGTCGTCCACGAAGTGCACGGTGGCGCCCGAGACGTGGGCCCCGTGCTCGAGGGCCTGGCGGTGCGGGTGCAGGCCCGGGAAGGCGGGCAGCAACGAGGGGTGGATGTTCAGAAGGCGCCCGCGGAAGTGGGCGACGAAGCCCGCGCTCAGGAGCCGCATGTAGCCGGCGAGGCACACCAGCCCCACGCGCCGCTCCTCCAGCGCCGCGATCACTGCCTTCTCGTGCGCCTCGCGCGAGGGATGCTGCGCCGGCTCGAGCACGACCGCCTCGATCCCGAGCTCGCGCGCGACCGCGAGCGCGCCCGCGCCCGCGCGATCCGTCACGAGCACGACCACCGCGGCGGGGATACGCCCGTCCGCGGCGGCCACCGCCAGCGCGCGGAAGTTGGAGCCGCGGCCGGACGCGAGCACGCCCACCCGCAGCGGCTCAGACATACTCGACCCCGCGCGCGCCCGGCCCGATCTCGCCGATCTCGTACACCCGCTCGCCCTGGGCCTCCAGCGCCCGCGTGGCGGCGGACGCGTCCTCGGGCGCGACCACGACCACGAAGCCGATCCCCATGTTGAAGGTGCGCCGCATCTCGGCGTCGTCCACCGCGGCGGCGCGCTGGATCGCCGCGAAGATCGGCGGCGGGGGCCACGCGCGGGGATCGATCCGGGCGCACCGCTGGCCGGGCAGCACGCGCGGGAGGTTCTCGGAGATGCCGCCGCCCGTGATGTGCGCCATCGCTCGCACCCGCACCGACCGGATCAGCTCGAGCACCGGCTTGACGTAGATGCGGGTCGGCTCGAGCAGCTCGTCGGCCACGCTCCGCCCGACCCCGGGGATGGGATCGCCGAGCTTCAGGCCCATGCGGCCGAAGACCGCCTCGCGCGCCAGGGTGTAGCCGTTCGAGTGGAGGCCCGAGGAGCCCAGCCCGAGGACGCGATCGCCGGCGGTGACGTGCTCGCCGGTGATCAGGGCGGAGCGCTCGACCACCCCCACCGCGAACCCGGCCAGGTCGTACTCCCCCGGCGCGTAGAGGCCCCCCATCTCGGAGGTCTCGCCGCCCACGAGGGCACAGCCGGCCTGGCGGCAGCCCGCCGCGATGCCGCTCACGATCGCCTCGATCTTGTCGGGCTCGACCTTGTGGACGGCCAGGTAGTCGAGGAAGAAGAGGGGCTCGGCCCCGTGCACGATCACGTCGTTGACGCCCATCGCGACCAGGTCGAGGCCGATCGTGTCGTGCCGGTCCGCCATCACCGCGATCTTGAGCTTGGTGCCCACCCCGTCGGTGGAGGAGACGAGCACCGGATCCTGCAGGCCGAACGGGACGCGGCAGAAGGCGGCGAAGGCGCCGAGGCCGCCCAGCACCTCCGGGCGGAGCGTGGACGCGGCCAGAGGCCCGATCCGGCGCACAACCTCGTCGCCGGCCCGGATGTCCACGCCGGCGGCCCGATACGTCAGGGGGTCCATAGTCCTTACGAGTCGAACAGCTTGAGCTGCGCCAGTTCCTCGGACTCGAAGCCTACCTGGTACTGGCCCGTGAAGCACGCGTGACAGAAATGATCCGGGTCCGAGCCGGCCGCCTTGAGCATCCCCTCGAGCGAGAGGTAGCCGAGCGAGTCCGCGCCGAGATAGCGCTGGATCTCCTCGACCTTGTGGCTCGAGCCGATCAGCTCACGCCGGGTGGGCGTGTCGATGCCGTAGTAGCAGGGCCACTGGATCGGCGGCGAGGAGATGCGCACGTGCACCTCGCGCGCGCCGGCGGCGCGGATCATCTTCACGATCTTGCGGCTGGTGGTGCCGCGGACGATGGAGTCGTCGATGACCACGACCCGCTTGCCGTCGAGGACCTCGCGGTTCGGGTTGAGCTTCACCTTGACCCCGAAGTGCCGGATGCCCTGCTGCGGCTCGATGAAGGTGCGGCCCACGTAGTGGTTGCGGACGAGGCCCACGTCGTAGGGCAGCCCCGAGGCTTCCGAGAAGCCGAGCGCGGCCCCGACCCCCGAGTCGGGTACCGCGATGACCAGGTCGGCCACCACCGGATACTCCCGGGCGAGCTGGTGGCCGAGGGCCTTGCGCACCGCGTGCACGTTCCGGCCCCACAGCACCGAGTCCGGGCGCGCGAAGTAGACGTACTCGAACACGCACTGCAGCCGCTGGGCCGGGCGGAAGGGCTTGAGTGAGGTGAGGCCGCGCTCGTCGATCACCAGGATCTCGCCCGGCTCGACGTCGCGCTCCACCTTGGCTTCCATGAGGTCGAGCGCGCAGGTCTCGGAGGCGAGCACCCAGGCGTCGTCCAGGCGGCCCAGGGTCAGCGGCCGGAAGCCGGAGGGATCGCGCACCCCGATGACCGAATCCGGGGTCAGCAGCAGCAGGGTGTAGGCGCCGCGCACCCGGGTGAGCGCGCGGGCGAGCTGCTCGGCGAGGGTGGCGCCCTCGGACCGGGCGAGCAGGTGCAGGATGACCTCGGTGTCCGACGACGACTGGAAGACCGCCCCGTCCTTCTCGAGCTCTTCCCGCAGCGCCTCCGCGTTCACGAGGTTGCCGTTGTGGGCGATGGCCACCGGCCCGTGCGCGGTGGTGCCGGTGATCGGCTGCGCGTTGCGCAGGTTGGAGCTGCCCGCGGTGGAGTAGCGCACGTGCCCGATCGCGCGATGGCCGGGAAGGCGCTTTAGGCGGTCGCGGCTGAACACGTCGGCGACCCAGCCCATCGCCTTCTCGACCTGGAAGTGGTCGCCGTCGGTCGACGCGATGCCGGCCGATTCCTGGCCCCGGTGCTGGAGCGCGTAGAGGCCGAGGTACACGACGTTGGCGGCCTCGGCGTGGTTCCAGATGCCGTAGAGCCCACACTCGTCGTGGAACTTGTCGTCGTCCAGCTCGATGGCCGTCGCCTCAGCTGACATATCGCTCAAAGCCGCCCCTCCACGCGCTCGTGATGCGGTTCAGGCCCAGGTCCACGAGGCCCGCGTCACCCGCGCGGATCCGGAGTCGATCGCCCCCGACCCGTCCGATGAAACGCCACGGCACCCGGAACTCGCTCATCAGCTGCTCGAAGTGGCGCGCCCCGTCCGCCTTGACCGAGACCACCACGCGCGACGGCCCTTCCCCGAAGAGCGTCAGATCGGCGCGTCCGCCGCCCGATCCCAGCTCGACCTCCGCGCCCAGCGGGCGCGGCCCGCTCACGCAGGCCTCGGCCAGCGCCACCGCCAGCCCCCCCTCGGCGCAATCGTGGGCTGAGCCCAGGAGCCGCGCGACGATCGCCGCGCGACAGGCCTCCTGCACCGCCCGCTCCACCGCCAGGTCGAGCGGCGCCAGCCGCCCGGCCACCGTGCGCTCCCGCACCCACAGCCACTCCGACCCGCCCAGGCTCACCGCGTCCGGCCCGAGCAGGGCCACCCGGTCGCCCTCCTCGGCGAACCACTGGGTGCAGCGCGCGTCCGCCTCGTCCAGGATCCCCGCCATCCCGATGACCGGCGTCGGGAGGACCGCCTGGCCGAGAGTCTCATTGTAGAAGGAGACGTTGCCGCCTACCACGGGGATTTCCAGCGCGCGGCAGGCCTCGATGATTCCCGCCACCGCCTCCTTGAACTGCCACAGGATCTCGGGGCGCTCGGGGGAGCCGAAGTTGAGGCAATCGGTGAGGCCGAGCGGCCGCGCCCCGCTCACCGACAGGTTACGCGCGGCCTCCGCCACCGCCATCGCCGCGCCCGCGCGCGGCTCGAGATAGACGAAGCGCGCGTTGCAATCGGTGGTTACCGCCACACCGGTGCGGGTGCCCTTGATGCGCAGTACTCCCGCGTCCGAGCCCGGGAGCACCAGCGAGTTGATCCCGACCTGCTGGTCGTACTGGCGGTACACCCACTCCTTGGAGGCGATGCCCGGCGAGGCCAGGAGCCCCAGGAGGGCCTCCGAGGTATCGGGGGACGCGGGCCGGGCGAGCGGATCGAACGCCTCGAGGGCGTCCTGCCATCCGGGCCGGGCGGTGGGCTTCTCGTACACCGGGGCCTCGTCGGCCAGGGCCTTCACCGGCACCTCGGCGACGACGGTCCCGTGGAAGCGCACGCGCAGCAGGCCGTCGTCGGTCACGGTCCCGATCTCGACGGCGTCCAGCTCCCACTTGGCGAAGGTCCGTCGGACCTCCTCCTCCCGGCCGCGCGCCGCCACCAGGAGCATGCGCTCCTGCGACTCCGACAGCATGATCTCGTAGGGCGTCATCCCGGTCTCGCGCTGCGGCACCCGGGACGCCTCGATCTCCATCCCCATGTTCGAGCGCGCCGGCATCTCCGAGCAGGCGCACGCGAGCCCGGCCGCCCCCATGTCCTGGATGCCGACGATCGCGCCGGTGGCCATGACCTCCAGGCAGGCCTCGAGGAGCAGCTTCTCGGTGAACGGATCGCCCACCTGCACGGTGGGGCGACGCTCCTCCGCGGTCTCGTCAAAAGTGGCCGAGGCCATGGTGGCGCCGTGGATGCCGTCGCGCCCGGTCTTGGCGCCCACGTAGAACACCGGGTTGCCCGCGCCGTCGGCGCGCGCGCGGAAGATCCCGCGCTTGGTCACGAGCCCGACCGCCATGGCGTTGACCAGCGGATTGCCCGCGTACTCCGGGGCAAAGCCGACCTCGCCACCGAGGTTCGGGACGCCGAAGCAGTTGCCGTACCAGCCGATGCCGGACACCACGCCCTCGATGAGGCGCCGCGTGCGCGGGTCGGCGGGATCGCCGAAGCGCAGGGAGTCGAGGACCGCGATGGGCCGCGCGCCCATGGTGAAGATGTCGCGCAGGATGCCCCCCACCCCGGTGGCCGCGCCCTGGAAGGGCTCGATGAAGGAGGGGTGGTTGTGACTCTCGATCTTGAAGGTCAGCGCGAGATCGCCGCCCAGGTCCACGATGCCCGCGTTCTCGCCCGGCCCCTGGAGCACGTGGGCGGCCCCGGTGGGCAGCGCGCGCAGGAAGACGCGCGAGTGCTTGTAGGCGCAGTGCTCGGACCACAGGGCGGAGAAGAGGCCGAGCTCGGTGAAGGTCGGCTCCCGGTCGAGGCGCCGGATGATGCGATCGTATTCTTCGGCCGTGAGGCCGTGGCTCTGAGCCAGGTCCAGCGTGACCTTAGGGTCGCCCGCGGTCACCCCGCCCCCGCCCGGTTGTCACGTGGTCTATCGCTTGAGGAACGAGCCGTCTTCGACGAGGGTGCCGAGAATCGAGTTGAAGATCAGGGTGCCGTCGGTCCCGCCCACCGTGGCCTCCGCGGCCCGCTCCGGGTGCGGCATCAGTCCGAGCACCGTGCCTTCCTCGTTGATCACCCCGGCGATATTGTCGAGCGAGCCGTTGGGGTTGGCCTCCTTGGCGACGCGCCCCTCCTCCGTGCAGTACCGGAAGACAATCTGGTTCTTCACCCGGAGCTGCCGCAGGGTGTCCGGGTCGGCGTGGTATTTCCCCTCGCCGTGCGAGATGGGCATCTTGAGGATCTGGCCCGGCCGCATCGCGCGCGTGAACGAGGTGTCCGCGTTCTCGACCAGGAGGTGGGTCGACTGGCAGCGGTACTGCAGGCACTCGTTGCGCATCAGGGCGCCGGGCAGCAGCCGTGCCTCGCAGAGGATCTGGAACCCGTTGCAGGAGCCGAGCACGAGGCCACCCCGCGCGGTGAACTCGGGGAGCGCCTCCACCACCGGCGAGCGTCCGGCCACCGCGCCCGCGCGGAGATAGTCCCCGTAGGAGAAGCCGCCGGGAAGGACCAGGCAGTCGAACTCGGCGAGGTTGGCGTCCCGATGCCAGACGTAGCGCACCGGCTGGTGCAGGACCTCACTGATGACGTAGTGAAAGTCGCAGTCACTCCACGTGCCCGGGAAGACCACCACGCCGAAGTTCATTGGATCGTGTGTTCCTCCTTGTGTGGCTACCCCGTCACTGTAACCCGCCGCTCCCGATCTGACAAGGGGATCGGGGGGCGCGGACGCGATTTACCGGACGCTACGCGAGGAGCTCGACGGTGAAGTCTTCGATGACGGGGTTGCAGAGGAGGCGGGCGCACATCTCGTCCACTCGACGCCGCGCGTCTTCGGGCCCGAGGCCGTCCAGCTCGACGTCCATGACCTTGCCGACGCGCACGTCCTGCACCTCCGCGAACCCCAGCGAGGCCAGGGCGCGCTTCACCGTGACGCCCTGCGCATCCAGGATGCTCGGCTTCAGCCGGACGAGGACGCGGGCCCTCACGACACCCCGCCTTCATGAGCCCCGCCTTCATTTGACAGTCCCACGCGGCGATAGATCGTGCCGATATTCCGCAGATACCAGGCGGGATCGAAGCACTCGTCGAGCTGCTCCACGCTCAGGTGCGCCATGACCTCGGGGTCGGCGGCCAGGAGATCGCGGAAAGCGGTACGCTCCCGCCACGCGGTCATGGCGTTGCGCTGGACCATCTCGTAGGCCTTCTGCCGCGCCAGCCCCTTGTCGGTGAGCTTCAGCAGCACCCGCTGGGAGAACAGGAGCCCATAGCTCCGGTCCATGTTCTCCTTCATGCGCTCCGGGTAGACCAGGAGGCCGTCCAGGATCCGGGTCATCTGATGGAGCATGTAGTCCACCAGGCACGTGGAGTCGGGCAGGATGACCCGCTCCACCGAGGAGTGGCTGATGTCGCGCTCGTGCCACAGGGCGACGTTCTCCAGCGCGGCCAGGGCGTTCGTGCGCACGAGGCGGGCGAGGCCGCACACCTGCTCGCAGGAGACCGGGTTGCGCTTGTGGGGCATCGAGCTCGAGCCCTTCTGGCCCGCGGTGAACGGCTCCTCCACTTCCAGCACCTCGGTGCGCTGCAGTGACCGGATCTCGGTCGCCACCTTCTCGAGCGACGCGGCCACGATGGCCAGGGTGGTCGAGAACTCGGCGTGCCGGTCGCGCTGGACGATCTGGTTGGAGATCGGCGCGGCCTCGAGCCCGAGGAGGCGGCAGACCTCCTCCTCCACGTCCGGGTCCACGTGCGCGAAGGTCCCCACCGCGCCCGACAGCTTGCCCACCCGCACCGCCTCGCGCGCCCGCCGGAGACGCTCCAGGTTGCGGCCCGCCTCCGCGTACCAGAGGGCGGCCTTGAGGCCGAAGACCATGGGCTCCGCGTGGATGCCGTGGGTCCGCCCCACGCAGAGGGTGTCGCGATGCCGGAGGGCCAGCGTCCCGACCACCGCGCGGTAGCGCTCGAGCCCGGCCAGCAGGAGATCGGCAGCCTGCTGGAGCTGCAGTGCCAGCGCGGTATCCACCACGTCCGAGGACGTGAGGCCCATGTGGACGTAGCGGGAGTCCGTGCCGAGCGCCTCCTCCAAGTTCGTCAGGAAGGCGATCACGTCGTGGCGGGTGGTGGCCTCGATCTCGTCGACGCGGGCGGCCTGGACCCGCGCCCGCCCCTTGATCCGCCCGAGCGCGTCCTCGGGGATCAGGCCGCGCTTGCCGTACACCTCGCACACCGCCAGCTCGACCTGCAGCCAGGCCTCGTACTTGGCGTCCTGGGTCCAGATCCGCGCCATCTCCGGGCGGGTGTAGCGGGCAATCATGGCGACCTCCTCAGGGGCGCATGAGGCCGCGGGGGAGGTGCCGGCGGTTCACCGCCCCCAGGGTCATGAGCGAGAGGTGCTCCTCGTCGAGCACGCGGTGGATGAGGGCGTCCACCTCGTCCATCTGCACGCGATCGATGGCGGCCAGCATCTCGTCCATGGTCATGAACGAGCCGAACCGCATCTCGTGAGAGGCCAATCGGTTCATTCGAGACGACGTGGACTCGAGCGAGAGCATCAGACTCCCCTTGAGATGATCCTTGGAGCGGCGCAGCTCGTCGGCGGTGACCCCGTCCTTCTTGAGGCCGCGGATCTCCTTCATCAGGGCCTGAACGACCTTGCCGAAGTTCGCCGGGTCCGTCCCCGCGTACACGTAGAAGAGCCCGGTGTCCCGGTAGGCCTGCTGCCCCGAGTGCACCGAGTAGACGAGGGCCTGCCGCTCGCGGATCTCCTGGAAGAGCCGCGAGGACATGCTGCCGCCGATGATGTCGTTGAGCAGGTAGAGCGGGTAACGGTCCGGGGCGGTGTCGGAGACCCCGGGTAGCCCGAGCACGAGGTGCACCTGCTCGAGCGGCTTCTGCACGGTGTGGATGCCCGGATGCAGCGTGGGCGGGACGAACGCGTGGGGGGCGGCCGGCCGTCCCCAGCCGTCGAAGCCCGCCGCGAACAGATCGGCCACCCGCTCGTGCTCGGCGTGGCCGGCCACCGCCACCACGATCCGCGCGGGGACGTACTCGCGCTCGAAGTAGCCGAGCACGGTGTCCCGATCGAATGCCTTGACCACATCCCAGCGACCCA
>DATFUK010000612.1:0-2319 GCA_035260865.1 Candidatus Methylomirabilota bacterium
GTCTCGGTCTCATCGCGCCGGTACCCGCCGCCGGTGATTCGCTGGCCCAGGGTGAGGATGCCAACCAGCTCCCCGTGCGAGCTGAGCGGGATGGCGACCACCGATTGCAGGACGGCCAGCTCGCGAGCGATCTCCCGGGTCGAGGCGTCGGTGAGCCGGCTCTGCGCCTCCTCGAGCTGGATGAGCCGGCCCTCGGTGGCCAGCCACAGCGGCAGGCCGCCGTCGGCGCTCAGGGTCAGCGACTCGACCACGTGGGGCGCGAGGGCGCGGTACGCGGCCACCCGGTAGTGGCGGGTGCCCGGATCGGCGAGCAGGATCGCGCAGCGACTCGGGCGCGCCAGCTCGGCCACCCCGTCGAGGAACTGGTCGAGCACGCGCGGCAGATCGAAGCCGGCGGCGAGCGCTTTCGCGAACTCCTTCACCATCTGGGTCAGCGCATGCGATGAGGCGGACGGCCCCGACCCCGGGCTCTCGGGCGCGGCATGGTCGGGCGAGCGCCGCGCGGATCGCAGGGCGGCCACTTCCTGGAGCAGGCGGAGCTTGTCCTCGGCTTGCTTGAGCAGGGCCTGCAGGTGCCGGGTCGTGAACGGCTGGAGCAGCACGAAGTCGGCCGCCTCCGCCCCGCTCTCGTCCTCGGGGCTCCCGGCTCCGGGGGTGAGCACGCACACGATGACGCCGGTCGGCGCCAGGTGCCGGGCCCGCGCGATGAAGGGGGCCAGGTTCTTGAGCGGCGGCGTGGCCTCCTTGATGATCAGCTCCATCTCGGTGAGGCGCAGAGTGCGCAGCGCCTCCTCGTCCGAGCTGGCGGTGAACACCGAGGTGTCCTCCAGCGCCCGCAGCAGCTTGGGGCGGAGCGTCTCGCTCGCGGACACCAGAAGAACGGTCTTCACGGGGCGACGTGGGCGGAGCGTCCCGAAGGGACCGGGAACTCGACGGTGAACGTGCAGCCGGGCCGTCCGACATTGTTCCGCGCGTGGATCCGCGCGTGATGCGCGTCGGCGATGCCCCGGCAGATGGCGAGTCCGAGCCCGGTGCCGTGAGGCTTGGTGGAGACGAAGGGATCGAAGATGGTGCCGAGGAGGTGCTCGGGAATGCCGGGACCGGTGTCCGCCATCTCGACGAGCAACGTGCTCCCGCCTCCTTCGGAGAGGTCGGCCACGCGTACGGTCAGCTCGCCGCCAGGTTCCATCGCCTGAATGGCATTTAAGCACAGGTTCATAAAAAGCTGCTGTAACTGTGAGGCGTTGCCGAGCACCGGCCGTCGGGTCTGCTCGCCGACCCGGCGGAGCTGGATCTTGCGGTCCTCGAGCTCCGCGTGGAGCGTCTCTAGCGTGTCGCGCAAGGGGTCCGAGACGTCCACCATCTCCATGGGATGCTGCGAAGCGCGCGACATGGTACGGAAGCGGCTCAGCAGATCATCGATCCGCCCGATCTCTCGGCCCGCCGACCGCGAGAACATCTCCCGGAACTCCTCGCTAGCGCCACGCGAGGGCAGCAGCTGCGCGTAGGTCTTGATCCCGACGAGCGGATTCCTGATCTCGTGAATCAGACCCGACGCGATCGCCTCGATCGAGGCCAGGCGCTCTGCCCGCCGTTTTTCCTGCTCCAGCTCCTTGAGCCGTGACATGTCTGCCAGCACCGCGACCGCGCCGAGCGGCGTCCCGTCCGGCCCGCGCAATGACGACGTGGAGCACATGAGAGGCACCATCTGGCCAGCCGTGTCGGGAAGCGAGAATTCGATCTGAGACCGCGGTTCCCCATCCGAGGAGGTGGCCTGGAGGGCGGCGCCGAGCGGGGCGGGCAGACACTCGGGAGACTGGCCCCGCGCCGTCTCGGCCGACGTCCCGGTGAGCTGCTCGGCCGCCCGATTGAAGAGGGTGATGCGCCCACGGGGCCCGACCGCCACCACTCCGCTTTCGATGGTCTCGAGAACCTTCCGCATTTCCTCGTTGACCTGCACCACCCGCGCGTGGGTCTGCGCGTTACGCACTGCGACCGCCGCCTGGTTGGCAAGCGTGGTGAGCAGGTCGGCGTCATTGCTGAAATACGGATCGCCCGACCGCTTGGCGCCGAGGGCAAAAAAGCCGATCAGTTGGCCTTCTTCAATCAATGGAACCAAAACCTCGGCTTGGATCCGATTGAGCTCGGAGTCTAAGGCATCAGACGCATCGTCAGCTTCTCGAATCGCGGCCTCATCTCTGAAGACAGTTTGTTCATTGCTCAGTGCGCTCCATGCGGCGGAAGTGGTCGGAAGGACTCGAGGGAAGTCTCCTGATCCCGACCGCCAGTAGAGACGAGACTCTTTATCATCAGGGTCGT
>DATFUK010000613.1:0-4180 GCA_035260865.1 Candidatus Methylomirabilota bacterium
GGCTTCATCAACCTCAACGCGCTCCGGCTCAGGATCCGCGCTCTCCGGGACCGGGCGCGGTAGGCGGCCGCGCCCGATGCGGATTCACGTGTCGCTGACTCCGGCGGAATTCCCCGACGCGCCCCTCACCGGGTGTGTCGCGCTCGCGGTCGACGTGCTGCGGGCCACCAGCGCGTCGGTGGCCGCCTGCGACGCGGGCTGCCGGCGGCTGGTGCCGGTGCCGGACGCGAAGGCCGCGGAGGCGCTCGCCGCGCAGGACGGAGCCGGCACGGTGCTCGCGGGTGAGCGGGGCGGGGAAGCGCTCGCCGGCTTCGAGCTCGGCAACTCGCCCGCCGAGTTCAGCGTGGAGCGCGTCGGGGGCCGCACCGTCGTGCTGACCACGACCAACGGCACCGCCGCGATGCTCACCGCCGCGCGGGCCGACGCGGCTGGGCTCGCCGCGCTCACCAACGTGACCGCGGCCGCGCGCTGGGCGCTCGAGCAGGGTCGCGACGTCACGATCCTGTGCGCGGGCGACAACGGGGCGTTCTCGCTGGAGGACACGGTGTGCGCGGGGCTGCTGGTGGCCCGCCTGGCCGAGGCCTCTCCCGGGGCCGTGCTCTCCGAGGGTGCCCAGGCCGCGCTGGGCCTGGGGCGGCACTACGAAGCCCGGCTCGAGCGCCTCGCGGAGGACTCGGGCTGGGGCCGCAAGCTCGAGCGGCTGGGCCGGGCCGCCGACCTCGCCTGGTGCCTCCGGGCGGACGTGAGCCGGGTGGTGCCGGTGTTCGTGGCGGGCGGCTTCGTCCCGCGGTCCGCGGCCTCGAGCGCGGCGGTGGGATCGGAGTCGCGCGCGTGAATCTCCCGATCGCGCTGACCCTGTTCCGCATCGTGCTGGTGCCGCCCATCATGGTCTTCCTGATCTCGTCGTCCCGGGTGAGCGTGCTCATCGCCGCCGTCATCTTCGTGACCGCGTCGCTCACCGACTGGCTCGACGGGCGCATGGCGCGGCGGTGGAACCAGGTCACCAAGCTCGGCACGCTGCTGGATCCGGTGGCCGACAAGCTGCTGGTGGCGGCGGCCCTGATCTCGCTCGTGCACATCGACATGATCTCGGCGTGGATGGCGGTGGTGATCATCGGCCGCGAGCTGGCGGTGACCGGCCTGCGGGGGGTCGCGCTGTCCATGGGCGCGGTGGTGCCCGCGTCCTCCCTGGGCAAGGCCAAGACGGTGTCGCAGTACGTGGCCCTCACCCTGCTGATCCTCGAGAAGGGCGTCTCCCCGGAGCTCGCGCTCTTCCACCTCGTCGCGCGCACCGCCCTCTGGATCGCGCTGGCTCTCACCGTGGTCTCGGGGGCCGACTACTTCTACCGCTTCTTCCTCCACACCAACCCGAAGGATCTGGTGCGGGACCGCGAGCGATGGCCCTGACCGTTCTCGGGCTCCTCGCCGCCTACCTGATCGGGGCGATCCCGATCGGGTTCCTGGTGGCCCGCGCCGCCGGCGGCACCGACATCCGCCGGGCGGGTAGCGGCACTATCGGCGCGACCAATGTTCTGCGCACGCTCGGTACCGGGCCCGCGGTGCTCACGCTGGTGGGCGATGTCGTGAAGGGCTACCTGGCGGTGCGGGCCGCCCGCTCCATCGGACCGGAGGTTTGGGCGGCCGCGGCCGGCACGGTGGCCGCCATCGCCGGCAACTGCTGGCCGGTCTTCCTGCGGTTCCGGGGCGGCAAGGGCGTCGCCACCGGGCTCGGCGCCTTCCTCGCGCTCATCCCGTGGGCGGTGTTTCCGGCCGCGGTGCTCTGGATCGCGGTGACCGCGGTGTCGCGCTACGTGTCCATGGCCTCCGTGGTGGCGTGCCTCAGCCTGCCGGTGGGCGCGCTGCTGCTCGGATATCCCCGCCACTCGGTCATCGCGGCGGCGGTGGCGGCGCTGATCATCGTGTGGCGCCACCGTCAGAACATCGCGCGCCTGGCCAGCGGCACCGAGCGGCGGCTCGGCGAGCGCACCCCCCTCGCGTGAGCGATCCGGCCGACGCGGGCGACGCCCGGCGCGCCCCGGTGACCGTGCTCGGTGCCGGGAGCTGGGGCACCGCGCTCGCGATGCACCTGGCCCGGGTGGGCCGGCCGGTGCGGCTGTGGGCGCGCGACCCGGCGCTCGCCGCGTCCATGCGCGCCGGGCGAGAGAACCCGCGCTATCTCCCGGGCGCCACGCTGCCCGAGGATGTGCACGTGACCGCGGACGCGGGCGAGGCGTTGGCCGGCGGCGACACCGTCCTGGTGGCGGTCCCCTCACACTTCGTGGAGGCGGTGCTGGCCGGCGTGGGTGGGCACGTCGCGCGATCCGCGGTGCTGGTGTCGGCGACGAAGGGCCTCGAGCCGCGGCGTGGCCTCCGGATGTCGGAGCTGCTGGCGCACCGCCTGCCGGGCCGGCCGATCGCGGTGCTCTCCGGCCCGTCGTTCGCGCGCGAGGTGGCGCAGGGCCGGCCCACCGCGCTCGTGATCGCCTCGTCGGACGAGGGGATCGCGGCCGATCTCCAGCGGCGCCTGGCCGGCCCCGCGCTCCGGCTGTACACGAATCGCGACGTGGTGGGGGTGGAGCTGGGGGGAGCCGTGAAGAACGTGATGGCCATCGCGACCGGGCTGGTGGACGGGCTCGAGCTGGGCGAGAACGCGCGGGCGGCCCTGATCACGCGGGGCCTCGCCGAGATCGTCCGGCTCGGCACCGCGGCCGGCGCGCAGCCCGCCACGTTCGCGGGGCTGGCCGGTCTCGGCGACCTCGTGCTGACCTGCACCGGCGCGCAGAGTCGCAATCGCGCGCTGGGCGGCCAGATCGCGCGGGGCCGGTCGCTGGTCGACGTGGAGGCGGGGACTCCGATGGTGGCGGAGGGGGTCCGCACCGTCTCATCGGTGCTGCGCATGGCCCGGGAGCGTGGCGTGACCATGCCGATCTGCGAGGAGGTGGCGGCGGTGCTCTTCGAGGGCAAGCCGGTCGCCGAGTCGCTGGCTTCGCTGCTGGCGCGCGAGCCGAGACCGGAGGAGGAAGGCGTGTCGCGTGCCTGAGCTGCGCCGGGATCCCGTCGTGGGCCGCTGGGTGATCATTTCCACCGAGCGCGCCCGCCGCCCCTCCGACTTCACGCCGACCCCGCGCCAGCGCAAGGGCGGGCCGTGTGTGTTCTGCGGGGGGCAGGAGCATCGCACCCCCGAGGAGGTCTGGGCGCTCCGACCGGGCCGGAGCGAGCCCAATACGCCGGGCTGGCTGCTGCGCGTCGTGCCCAACAAGTTCCCGGCCCTCCGTATCGAGGGTGAGCTGGAGCCGGCGGCGGAAGGCCTCTACGACCGGATGAACGGAGTGGGGGCCCACGAGGTGGTCATCGAGTCCCCCGATCACGACGCGGTCATCGAGCGCCTGCCGCCCGCGCACCTGGCGGAGGTGTTCCGCGCCTATCGAGACCGGATCGTGGACCTGGCCAAGGACCCGCGTCTCGAGTACGTGATGGTCTTCAAGAATCACGGCGATCCGGCGGGCGCCTCCCTCGAGCACACTCACTCCCAGCTGATCGCGACGCCGGTGGTGCCGCTGATGGTCGAGGAGGAGCTGGCCGGCGCACTCCAGTATCTCCGGATCAAGAAGCGTTGCATCTGGTGCGACATCATCCGGCAGGAGCGGCAGGAGGGCGGGCGGGTCATCCTCGATGAGGGCGGGTTCATGGCGCTCTCGCCCTTTGCGCCCCGGTTCCCGTTCGAGACCTGGATCCTGCCCACGGTGCATCGGTCCCGCTACGAGGACACGCCGCCGGCCGATTTCGCCCGGCTGGCCGCGACGGTCCGGCAGGTGCTCGGGCGGATGGGGCAGTTCCTGGATGATCCCCCGTACAACTTCATGCTCCACAGCGCGCCCCTGCGAGCCCCGGCCCTCGACCACTTCCACTGGCACCTCGAGATCATCCCGAAGCTGACAAGGGTCGCCGGATTCGAATGGGGAACCGGGTTCTTCATCAATCCGACCCCTCCGGAGGAGGCCGCGAAATACTTGCGCGGTGAGCCCCCCGGATCGCCCCTAAATTGACACTATGCAAGGCGTTTGTTACACTTCCTCGCGGTTCTGTGACAGGATGTTTTGCGGGAATAGCTCAGTGGTAGAGCACAACCTTGCCAAGGTTGGGGTCGCGGGTTCGAATCCCGTTTCCCGCTCCATATAGC
>DATFUK010000614.1:0-4509 GCA_035260865.1 Candidatus Methylomirabilota bacterium
GGCGGCACCAGCGTGGGCCGCGCGCTCGCGCTGGTGGCGGTCTGCCTGGCCCCCGGGCCGGCGGCGGCGTTCCCCGACAAGCCGCTGGAGATGACGGTGCTGTTCGGGGCCGGCAGCGCCGCCGATCTCCTCGCCCGCAAGCTGGCCGAGCTGGCCGGCAAGGGCTTGGGGCAGCCGGTCGCCGTCGTCAACCGCACCGGCGCGGGCGGGGCCCTCGGCTACGCCCACGTCAAGGGCCAGAGCCCGGACGGCTACGCGCTCGTCTGGAACTCCAACAGCGTCAGTACCGCCTACCATGCCGGCAACATGAAGTTCGACTACACCGCGTTCGCGGGCGTGGCCGCGCTGACGAGCGAGCCGGTCTCGCTCGCGGTCAAGACCGACGCGCCGTGGAAGGATATCCGGGAGCTCCTCGCTCACGCGAAAGCGAACCCGGGCCAGGTGCGCGTGGGCAACTCCGGCCGTGGCAGCTTCACGCATCTGGTGGCCGTCGCGCTGGAGAACCGCGCGGGCGTCAAGCTGACCCACGTGCCGTTCGGCCGCGAGCTGGCGGTGACCACGGTGCTCGGGGACAAGATCGAGGCGAGCGTCCAGCTGCCGGCCGAGATCATGACCCAGGTGACCGGCCGCCAGGTTCGGGTGCTCGCGATCACCGGCGACAAGCGGCTGGCCAGCCTGCCCGACGCGCCCACGCTGAAGGAGAGCGGCGTGGACGTCACCATGTCGCTCTGGCGCGGGATCGCGGTGCCGAAGGGCACCCCGGAGGCGGTGATCGCGCGGCTCGAGCAGGCGTTCACCCTGGCCGCACAGAGCGCCGAGTTCCGCGAATTCTCGGGCCGCATGGGGGCGGTGGTCGAGGTCCGCGGCGCCCGGGACTTCGACGCGTTCCTCGCGCGCGACGACCGGGACATCGCGGCCCTGATGGAGCAGATCGGGCTCAAGAAGCAGTAGCGTGAGCCCGCGCCCCGCCGCGCGCCGCGATCACTGGAGTGCCCTCGGCCTGGGCGTCCTCGCGCTCGGCTACCTGCTCGCCGGCCGCCGCTACCCGCTCGACACCCTGGCCACTCCCGGGCCCGGCATCTTTCCCCTCGCGGCCGGCCTCGCGCTGCTGGCCCTGGCCGTCTGGCAGTTCGTCTCGGCCGGTCGCTCGGCGCCGGACCCGGCCGACGGCGGCGGGGTGCCGCGGGCGCCGGTCATCATGTCCGCCGTGCTCGTGCTCTACGCGGCCGCCCTGCCCGTGCTCGGCTTCCTGCTCACGTCGTTCGCGCTCGTGATCGTCGCCGCCCGTCTGATGGGACTTGACGGCTGGTGGCGCCCGGCCGCGCTCGCGCTCGGCGTCACCGCGGCCAGCCGCCTGCTCTTCGGCACCTGGCTGGGCGTGCCCCTGCCGTGAGCGACCTGTTCGTCGCCCTGACGCCGGCCAACCTCCTCGCCTGCTTCGCGGGCGTCGTCCTCGGCACGATCGTGGGGGTGCTGCCGGGGCTGGGGCCGGCCGGGGCGATGGCGCTCGTCCTGCCACTGACGATCAAGCTGGGGCCGACGGCCGGACTCATCATGCTGGCCGGGATCTACTACGGCTCGATGTACGGGGGCTCGACCACGTCGATCCTGGTCAACGTCCCCGGGGAGGCGGCCAGCGTCGTCACGACCATCGACGGCTATCGTCTCGCGCGGAAGGGACGCGCCGGCGCCGCGCTGGCCATCGCGGCGATCGCGTCGTTCGTGGCCGGCACCTTCAGCGTGGTCGCGCTCCAGCTCGCGGCGCCGTTCGTCGCCCGCCTCGCGCTGGCCTTCGGCCCGGCCGAGTACTTCGCGTTCGCGCTGCTGGGGGTCACCCTGCTGGCCAACCTCACCGGGGGGGCGCGCGCGAAGTCGCTGGCCATGGTGGTGACCGGCATCATGCTGTCGACGGTGGGGATGGATCCCCTCGGCGGCACCGTGCGCTTCACCTTCGACGTGGCGGGGGCCCAGGCCGGGCTCAGCTTCATCGCGGTGACGGCCGGGCTGTTCGGGGTGGCCGAGGTGCTGGCCACGATCGCGGCGCCGGCCGCCTTCGCGCCGGTGGCGCGCGTGCGCTTCCGCGCGCTCTACCCGAGCCGCGAGGAGCTGCGGCGCTCGGTGCCGCCGATGCTGCGCGGCACCGTGCTGGGCTTCCTGGTCGGCCTCGTCCCCGGGCCGGCGGCCACGATCGCGTCCTTCGTGTCGTACGGCGTGGAGAAGCGCGTGTCGCGCTATCGGCACGAGATCGGGACCGGCGCCATCGAGGGGGTGGCCGGGCCCGAGGCGGCCAACAACGCGGCGGCCGGCGGGGGCATGATCCCGCTGCTCGCGCTCGGCCTGCCGTTCACGCCGTCCACCGCGGTGCTGCTCAGCGGCATGCTCCTCATGAGCGTCACCCCCGGACCGTTCCTGCTCCGTGATCACCCGCAGGTGTTCTGGGGCGTCATCGGCAGCTTCTACATCGGCAACGTGATGCTGCTCCTCCTCAACCTGCCGCTGGTCGGCATCTTTGCCCGGGTGGCCACCATCCCGCCACGCTACCTGATGCCGGGCGTGCTCGTGCTGTGCGCGGTCGCCGCCTACTCCGACAACAACAACCCGTTCGACGTGTGGGTGATGGTGGGCGCCGGCGTCCTGGGCTATGCCATGCGCGGGCTCGGCTACGATCCCGCGCCCCTGGTGCTCGGCCTCGTGCTGGGCCCGGTCCTGGAGCGCTCGCTGCTGCAGGCGCTCACGATCGGGCGCGGCGATCCGCGCGAGCTGTGGTCGTCGGCGCCCGCCGCGATCATGCTGGCGGTCACCGCGGTCGTGCTGCTGGCGCCGGCCGCGGGCGCGTGCCGGCGACTCTGGGCACGCGGGCGCGCGTCGTGAGGCGGGCGGGCCGGTCCGCCGGCCCGGGTGCAGAACCGGCCGGTCCGGAGTAGAATCCCCCGAGCGATCGAGCACCTCCCCCTCTTGCGCTGGAGGCCTCGCCATGAGCCACAACGGCCACCTGGATGCCCGGACCCTTCACGGCCGCCTCAACCACCCCGTCATCGACGCGGACGGCCACTGGCTGGAGTACGGGCCGGTGATGCGCGAGGAGTTCCGCCGCATCGGCGGCGAGGCCGCCGTCGAGGGTCTAGCCGTGGCGAGCCAGCGCGTGCCCAACTCGCTCAAGATGACGGTGGCCGAGCGGACCCGGCGCCGGGTCGGGCAGGAGGCGTTCTGGTCCTCGCCGTGCGAGAACGTGCTCGACCGGGCGACCGCCATGATGCCGCGGCTCATGTACGAGCGGCTGCCCGACCTCGGCATCGACTTCGCCGTGGTCTACCCGACCGCCGGGCTCGGCTACCACCGCATGCAGGACACCCGCATGCGCCGGGCCATCTGCCGCGCCTACAACGTCTTCGCGGCGGACCAGTTCCGCGGGCTCGAGGACCGCGTCATCCCGGCCGCGATCATCCCGATGTACACCCCCGAGGAGGCCATCGAGGAGATCGAGTTCGCGGCCACCCAGCTCGGCTACAAGGTCATCATGGTCGGCGGCATGATGCGGCGGCCGGTGCCGGCGCTGGCCGAGGAGCGGCCCGACGCGGCGAGCCTGGTCGAGTGGTACGACGTCGTCGGTCTCGACAGCCCCCACGACTACGACCCGGTGTGGCGCACGTGCCGCGAGCTCAAGCTGGCGCCGACCTTCCACAACGGGGCGCGCTCGATCCTGCTGCGCAACTCGCCGTCGAACTTCTGCTACAACCACATCGGCCACTTCGCCTCCGCCGGCCACGCGGTGGCCAAGGCGCTCTTCTTCGGCGGCGTCACCCGGCGGTTCCCCGACCTCAACTTCGCCTTCCTCGAGGGCGGGGTGGGCTGGGCCTGCATGCTCTACGCGGACCTCATCGGCCACTGGGAGAAGCGCAACGGACAGGCCATCCAGTCGACGCACCCGAGCAAGCTCGACCGCGCGAAGCTGCTCGAGCTGGCGCAGAAGTACGGCCGGGCCGAGGTCGTCGAGGCGGTGCGCCGGGGCGAGGGCCTGGAGGGCGACTCCAACTCCACCCTGACCGGCGGGGTGGAGGACGTCGACGACTACTTCCGCTGCCGAATCGAGCAGAAACAGGACATCCGCGACCTCTTCGTGCCGCGCTTCTACTTCGGCTGCGAGGCCGACGACCCCGCCAACGCGTGGGCCTTCAACACCAAGGCCAACCCCATGCGGGCCCGCCTCAACGCGATCTTCAGCTCCGACATCGGCCACTTCGACGTGCCGGACATGACCGCGGTCGTCCCCGAGGCCTACGAGCTGGTGGAGCACGGCCTGCTCACCGACGACGACTTCCGCGACTTCATGTTCGGCAACGCGGTGCGCTTCTGGGGCGAGGTGGACCCCGACTTCTTCAAGGGCACCACCGTCGAGAAGGCGGCCGCCGCGGTGCTCGCCCAGCCGGCGGGTCGGGCCTGACCCGGCCGGCGCGGGCGGCCGCCTAGCGCGCGGCCGCGGCCGGGGCGTGGACGAACGGGAGCTTGGCG
>DATFUK010000615.1:0-5790 GCA_035260865.1 Candidatus Methylomirabilota bacterium
TCGCCCAGCGTCTTGCGCTTGGTCCACCAGACCATGTAGAACGCCCCCGCCACTTCGTCGTCGAGAAGGAGCGGGAGCACCAGCCCCGACTGGTGGCGGAAGAGCTTGAAGAGCTGATAGCCGAAGCGCGAGTCGGACGGCACGTTGTCGCTCATGACCGGCCGGCGCGCCTCCCAGACCTCCGCCTCGAAGCCCTGCTGGTGCAGCGGGAGCGGGAAGGCGAGGAAGGTGGCCAGCATGTCCTTCGGGACGCGGTAGCCCGCGCAGGGGACCAGCCGCGGGGAACTGGGATCCAGGAGGTAGATCCACCGGCTTGAGGATGTAGCCGGCGGTGCCGCCCTCGACGGCCTTGAGGGCGGCGTCGAGGCTGGCTTCCCCGGTCACGCAGACGATGTCGGGCGGCGCGGGCAGCGTCTGTACCGCTTCCATCACCTGGCTGCCGTCCATGTCCCCGAGCCGGAGATCGAGCAGCAGGAGCCCAACGCGCCCTTCGCGCAGGATCGCGAGGCCGTCGGCGCCGGAGTGGGCCGTGACCACGTCGTACCCGCGCCCCCTCAAGAACTCGGCCAGGAAGGCCGCGACCTGGGGCTCGTCGTCCAGGACCAGGATGCGTTCTGGATCCATTGGGGGTGCCTCTACGGTAGCCCCAAGGCATTCCCGGTGCTGCAGTCTTAGAGAGAGCCCCCGGCTTCCGGCCGGTCAGGCCTGGACGGCCACCCTGGCCACGAAGTCCCGCCGCAGGGTGAGGCCGAGCCCGGGGCCGGTGGGCGCCAGCACGTGGCCGTCCTCCAGCTCCACGCGCTCCTCGACGAGGTCGTTCAGCAGCGGGTTGTGGCCGCGGGAGAACTCGAGCAGGTTCACGCACGGGGTGGAGACCGCCAGATGCAGGCCGGCCGCGAAGAGGATGGCCGAGCCCCAGAGATGCGGCGCCACCGTGAGGTCGTGGGCCGCGGCGAGCGCGGCGATGCGCTGGGTCTCGGTGATGCCGCCCGCGATGGCCACGTCGGGCTGGCAGACGTCCACCGCGCGGGCCGCGATCATGTCGCGGAAGGCGAAGCGCGTCTGCTCGCTTTCCCCCGCCGCGATCGGGATGTCGGTGGAGGCGCGCACCTCCGCCTGGCCCTCGAGGTTCTCGGAGGAGACCGGCTCCTCGAACCAGCCGAGGTCGCAGTCCTCGACCTTGCGCGCGAAGCGCTGGGCCTCGCGCACGCTCCAGGTGCCGTGCGCGTCCACCATGATGCCCACGTCGGGCCCGAGCGTCTCGCGCACCTCGCGCACCCGCGCGGCCGAATCGTCCACGCTCTTGTCCTGGAGCCCGACGCGCAGCTTCACCGCGCGGTGCCCGCGCTCCACGTACTGGGTCATCTGCTTGCCGATCGCGCCCACCGGGGCCCAGCCCCCGCTCGCGTAGGCGGGGATCCGGTCGCGGTACTGCCCGCCGAGGAGCCGCCACACCGGCTGGCCGACCGAGCGTCCGAGGAGATCCCAGCACGCGATGTCGATGCCGCTGATCGCGCTCAGCGCGAGGCCGCGCCGGCCGATGGTGGGAAAGGTGCGCCCCTCGCGCGCGGCGTAGCGGGCGCGGGAACCGTTGTAGAGCAGCTCCCAGATCCCGGTGATGTCGCGCGGATCGCGGCCCACGATGGCGGGCCCCATCTCCTCGCGGATGAGGGTGACCATCGCCGCGTAGTTACCGAGGTTGCCCACCGCAGCCTTGGCCTCGCCGAGCCCGACCAGCCCCGCGTCGGTCTCGATCTCCACCAGGCACATGTTGAAGGTGTCGTTGCGGCCGAAGTCGCTGACGTGCGCGTGCTCGGCGGGAATGGGGGCGCGGAGCCAGGTGGCGCGGACGGTGGTGATCTTCATGGCGGGGTGAGGGTACGACCCCCGCGCGGCCGAGTCAACGTGCCGCGGGCGGCACCGCGAGGTGAGTGAACGCGGTCAGGGGCTCACGGCGAGCGCGCCATGCCGGCGGGACCCCGGCGCCGCCCGGGACCAGGACCACGATGCTCCCCACGATCGCGCAGAGGGTGTCGCAGTCGCCCAGCGCGGCCGCCGCCGTCCAGAGCGCCGACTCGTAGTCGCGCAGGTGGTGCCGGACACACCAGAGCGCGAACGGGACCGTGTCCTGGGCCAGGGTCTGCACCCCGTTGCCGATCTCGCTCACGACGTCGAGGACCTCGACGCCAGGGCCGACCGAGGAGGCGCGCTCGATCGTGTCACGGGTGATGCCGGCCGGCACCACGTCGAGCACCTGGGCGAAGAGGGCATCGGGATCGGCGCCGCCCCCGGCGGCCCAGGCCGCCGCCGCGGCCACCGCCATCGCTCCCGCCTGACCTTCGAGGTGCGCGTGGGTCACCGCGGCGGCCAGCCGCGCCTGCCCGGCCGCCATCTCCAGGTCTCCCGCGAAGTACGCGCCGATCGGGCCGGCGCGCATCGCGCCGCCGTTGCCCATGGAGCCGACGCCGTCGAAGGCGCCGGCGGACAGCGCGCGCCAGTCGCCGCCGCGGGCGATCTCGGTGAGGATCTGGTGGGTCACGCGCCCGTAGCCCCGCCATGGGTCGAGGCGGAGCTTGTGGCCGAAGCGCCGGGCGAGCGCGTCCTGGTCGATGCGGCCAAACTCCTCCAGCGTCTCGACCACCGAGATCCCCATGACCGTATCGTCCGAGAAGGCCCAGGGCGGATCCGGCAGCCGGCGGTGCGCGAGTCGCGCGAGCAGCGTGCGCGTATCGACGAGGCAGGCCTCTCCGAAGGCGTCTCCCACGGAAAGGCCGTCCAGCGAGTGCAGCGCGGACTCGAGCTTCGGATCCCGATCGCCCATGCTCGCCCCTCCATCGGCCACCGAGCGGAAGGATCAGTCGATGCCGATCGTACCCCAGAAGATGGGCTCGGGGTGGAGGGTCACGCCGAAGCGCTGCTCGACCGCGGCGCGCACGCGGCGGGCGAAGGCGGTGACCTCGCGGGCGCGCGCGCCGTCGTGGCACACGATGGCGAGGGTGTGACGGGTGGAGAGACCGACCGGCCCCTCGGCCTGCCCGCGCGTGAAGCCGGCGCGCTCGATGAGCCAGGCGGCCGAGAGCTTGACGCGGCCGGGCGGCTGCGGCCAGCGCGGCATCGCGAGGCCGGCCGCGCGCGCGTCGATGGCGGCCAGCGCCCGCGCGTCCACGATCGGATTCAGGAAGAACGATCCGCAGCTCCGCGCGTTGGGATCGCTCGGGTCAAGCACCATGGACTTGGAGCGGCGCACCCGGATCACCGTCTCGCGCACCGTGGACAGCGGCGGCGACGCGGTCCCGATCTCGCGCGCGATGTCCGCGTAACCCAGATAGGGCGCCCCGCCGGGAACGAGCCGGTAGGTGACGGCGAGGACCACGTACCGGCCGGGAGCGCGGCTCTTGAAGAGGCTGTCGCGGTAACCGAAGCCGCACTCGGCGGGGGCGAGCGTGACGATCCGGC
The DNA here is from genome assembly GCA_035260865.1 of Candidatus Methylomirabilota bacterium. GTDB lineage: Bacteria > Methylomirabilota > Methylomirabilia > Rokubacteriales > CSP1-6 > CAMLFJ01. The sequence continues at coordinate 3,457 of DATFUK010000615.1, forward strand.
CGCTCTCGCGGTCGAGCGCGCGCACCGAGGTGAGCGTGTCGCTCACCTCCTGGCCGTAGGCGCCCACGTTCTGGATCGGGGTGGCGCCCACCAGGCCGGGAATGCCGCTCAGGCATTCGAGCCCGGCCCAGCCGCGCCCCACCGTGTCGCCCACGAAGTCGTCCCACGGCTCGCCCGCCGCCGCCGTCACCTCCACCGCGCCGGACACCTCGCGCGTGGTGACGCCGCGCAGACCGATCTTGAGCACGAGGCCGTCCACGCCCTCGTCGGCGATGACCAGGTTGGAGCCGCCGCCGAGGACGCGCACCGGCAGCGCGCGGGAGGCCGCCCACTGGACGGCCTCGACGACGGTCGGCTCGTCCGTCGCCTCCACCAGGTAGCGGGCGGGCCCGCCGATGCGGAGGGTGCAGTGGGGCGCGAGCGGGGCGTGCTCCGCGGGAGTGAGCATGGCTGGTCCCATCTTACCGTGCCACGCCCAATCACCCCTCACCCCGCGCTCTCCCTGAGGGGAGAAGCGGGAGAAGGGCGGATCAGTCGGTGACCGGGAAGAGGCCCTGGAAGACGAACTTCTGGACGCACTTGCCGGTGTCCACCTCGGCGGTGTAGATGTTGCCGCGCGAGTCCACCGCCGTGTTGTGGATCCAGTGGAGCTGGCCCGCGTAGCGCGTCAGCGCGAGAGGAGCCAGCCGACGGCCCCTGCGGCCAGGACCACGAGAACCGGCGGCACGCGATCGGTGACGACCAGGAGCGCGGTGGCCACCGCGAGCGCCAGGGTCAGCGCGTCGTGGATCGCGGTGCGCGCGAGCGTGTACACCCCGCCCGCCATGAGCCCGACGCCGACGGGAATCAGCGCGCGCTCGGCGGTGGCGGCCCAGCGCCGCGTGCGCCACTGCTGCCAGTGATGCGAGATCACCATCGCCAGCACGGAGGTCGGCAGGAACATCGCGAGGCCGGCGAGGAAGCCGCCGAGTGCGCCGTGGGCGCGGTAGCCCACGAAGACCGCGATGAGCATGTTCGGGCCCGGGGTGAGCTGGGTGAGCGTGTAGCCGTCCACGAACTCGCGCGCGGTGAGCCAGCCGTGGATGCTCACCGACTGGCGCTCCATCTCCGGGATCACCCCGAGCCCGCCGCCCACGCAGAGCAGGCTCAGCCAGAGGAACGTCCAGGTGAGCAGCGCCAGATCCGCCATCAGCAGATCTCCCTGGGGCCGGCCTTCTCGGCCGGCACGGCCGAGGCCGCGGGCGCGGACCAGTGCAGGGCCAGGCTCACCGCGGCCATCGCGAGCACGACGCCCACGGTGGGCAGGCGCAGCGGCCCGACCGCCAGGAAGGTCATCGCGGCCACCGCGAGCCCGCGGCCGCCGCGAAGCGAGCCCCGCACGATGCGCAGGGTGGTGACGAGCACGAGCCCCACCACCGCCGCGCTGAGGCTCCGGATCAGGAGCGTGGCGGAGCCCCCGAAGGCGCCGTGCAGGTAGAGCGTGGCCGCGCCCACCAGGATGAGCGCGCCCGGCAGCACGATGGCGAGGAGCCCCCATACGCCGCCCGCCATGCCCGCGAGCCGGTAGCCGAGCGCCACCGCGAGATTGCTGAAGTTGGGGCCCGGCAGCACCTGGCTCAGCGTGAAGTCTTGCACGAACTCGTCGTGGCGGATCCAGCCGCGGCGCCGCACGAGCGCGTCGTGGAAGTAGGCGCTGCGGCCACCGCCGAGGCTCGAGAGGCCGGTCCAGGTGAAGACCGCGATCAGGCGGAGGAGGGAGACGCGCCTCACGAGCCCAGTCTCACCGGGAGGCCTCGAGTGAGCGGGCGGCGGGCATCGCCCCGGAGTGTAGCACCCTCTCCCCCCGGTTCCTGGGGGGAGAGGGCGTGGAGTCGAAGCGGACTACTGGATCAGTAGCGCCAACCCGGATGCGGGGCCGGGAGATACGCCGTGGCCGGATAGCACCAGCCCTTCCTCGCGTGACCGGGCGGGCAGAACGCGGGCTGCGGATGCACCACCACGTGTCGCGGGGCCGGCACGTACACCGGATACGGCCTGGCGATTACCCGCGGCGCGACGTACACGGGAGGCGGCGCCACGACCACGCGGGGCTGGACGTACACCGGAGCCGGCGGCGCGTACACCACCGGCGGCGGCGCCACCACGGGGCCGCGATGAAAGATGCCGACGCCACCCAGGATCTGATTGAACACCGCAAAGGCGCCGAGCCCGAGGGCCGCGTCCGTGGACGCGCCCGCGAAGGCCAGCGCAGGAGCAAAGACCGCGGCAGCGAGAACCAGCGCGATCAGCTTTTTCATGGTGTTGCCTCCTCTCGGGGCCATGGATGCCGCCCCT
>DATFUK010000616.1:0-2246 GCA_035260865.1 Candidatus Methylomirabilota bacterium
GCGGCGGATCCCGCCCGGCCGAACCATGAGCTACGGCGCGCTGGCCCGCGCACTCGGCGTCGGCGCGGCGGTGCGGGCGGTGGGCGCGGCCAACGGGCGCAACCCGATCTCGCTCGTGGTGCCCTGTCACCGGCTGATCGGTGGCGACGGCTCGCTGACCGGCTACGGCGGCGGGCTCTGGCGGAAGCGCTGGCTCCTGCGGCACGAGGAGGCCGCGCGGCCCCGGGTGTCGACTCGAGCTAGATCAGGAAGCGGACAGCCGAAGCATAGAGGGCGTCGATCAGATGCATGACGGGACGCACCACCCGCCCCGCCGCTCCGGAGAATAGGAGCAGGAGCAGCAGGAACGGCCCTGCCTGTTCCAGCTGGTGAATGAAGTTTCCGGCACGGGGGAAGAGATACGGCAGGAAATGCCCACCATCCAGCGGGGGCAGCGGAATCAGGTTGAAGACACCGAGCGCGAGATTGAATTCGTAGATCAGGGCCATGACGAGCTGCAACACCCCGGTGGGCGCGATCAGATGCATCGCCACGAGGGTCAAGAAGGCGATCGCGAAGTTCGAGAGGGGACCCACCACCGCGACCCACGCCATGTCGCGGACTGGATGCGGGAGGTTTCGCGCGTTCACCGGGACCGGCTTGGCCCAGCCGAAGCCGGTGAGCACGAAGGCGATCGCCCCCAGCGGATCGATGTGAGGGAGCGGATTGAGCGTGAGGCGGCCGAGGCGGCGGGCGGTCGGGTCTCCCAGCCGATCGGCCGCGAGCGCGTGCGCAAGCTCGTGTACCGTCACCGCCACGAGCAGGGCCGGGAGACTGAAGGCGAGGCCGAGAAGGTAGCCCAGCGGATCGCTGAAGAGACCACTCATCCGCCGCGCGGAGCCTCGGACTCCGGAGGCTCCGACTCGGTGGATAACTCCGGTCCCGCGACGCGGTAGCGCTCGTCGAGCCAGTCGCCCAGGTCGACGAGCCGGCACCTCAGCGAACAGAACGGCCGGTGCGGATTTCCGGCCCACGCGCGGCGGAGACCGCAGCGCGGGCAGCGTCCCGGCCGGGCCGAGCGGGTCTCGCGTGCCACGGCCGCATCCTAGCCACGCGGTTCCGAGGCTGTCAACCGGACCCCGCCCGCGACGTTGACATCGGCGGGGGGCCGCGAGAGGATAGCGATGTGTTCCGCCTGCTCCCGCGGGAAGAGAAGTTCTTCGATCTGTTCGAGCAGCAGGCGTCCCACATCGTCTCGGCCTCCCACGTCCTGGAAGAGCTGACGCTCGACTACCAGGACGCCAAGGCGAAGGCCCAGCAGATCAAGGATCTCGAGCACGCGGGCGACACCCTCACCCACGAGATCGTGCGCCGGCTCAACACCACCTTCATCACCCCGATCGACCGCGAGGACATCTACGCCCTCGCGAGCCGGCTCGACGACGTGCTCGACCTGATCGACGCGGTGGCGGACCGCCTGCTCATCTACAAGATCAAGACCCCCACCGAGGGCTGCATCGCGATGGCCAAGATCATCGTGAAGACGTCGGAGGAGACCGACCGGGCGGTGCACTGCCTGCGCACCCTGTCGCCCTTCTACCACAAGCACGCGGTCGAGGTGAATCGCCTCGAGAACGAGGCGGACCGGCTGCTCCGTGACCAGCTCGCGGCCCTCTTCGAGGGCGGGACCGACGCGATCGAGGTCATCAAGTGGAAGGAGCTGTACGAGACGATGGAGTCGATCACCGACCGCTGCGAGGACGTGGTCAACGTCATCGAGGGGATCACCCTCAAGATGGCGTGAGGCGGACCGCCCGCCCCGCATGAGCTGGTCCCTGGTGGTGGTCATCTGCATCATCCTGATCGCCCTCGTCTTCGACTACATCAACGGCTTCCACGACGCGGCCAACTCGATCGCCACCGTGGTCTCCACCCGCGTGCTCACCCCCATGCAGGCGGTAGCCTGGGCCGCCTTCTTCAACTTCGTGGCCGCGTTCGGTTTCGGGGTCCAGGTCGCGCGCACCGTCGGCAAGGGGGTGGTGGACGCGGGGGTGGTGGATCAGTGGGTCATCCTGGGCGGGCTCTGCGGGGCCATAACCTGGAACCTCATCACCTGGTACTACGGCATCCCCTCGAGCTCGTCGCACGCTTTGATCGGCGGCTTCACCGGCGCCGCGGTGGCCAAGGCGGGATTCGGCGCGCTCCTGCCGAGCGGGCTCCTCAAGATCCTCGCGTTCATCGTGCTGGCTCCCGTGATCGGCCTCGGT
>DATFUK010000617.1:0-3091 GCA_035260865.1 Candidatus Methylomirabilota bacterium
CGATCAGCCGCGCCCGACGAAGGGCATCTTCGTCGCCATCACGGTGAGGAACAGCACGTTGGCGTCGAGCGGCAGGCTCGACATGTAGACCACCGCGTCCGCCACCGCCTTCACGTCCATGGTCGGCTCCGCCCGCGTGGTGCCGTCGGGCTGGGGCACGCCCTTGGCCATGCGCGCGGTCATGGGGGTGGCCGCGTTGCCGATGTCGATCTGCCCGCACCCGATGTCGTACTTGCGGCCGTCGAGCGCGGTGGCCTTGGTGAGGCCGGTCACCGCGTGCTTGGTCGCGGTATAGGGCGAGGAGTTGGGCCGCGGCGTGTGCGCCGAGATCGACCCGTTATTGATGATGCGCCCGCCCATCGGGGTCTGGGCCTTCATGATCTTAAACGCCTCCTGCGTGCACAGGAAGACGCCGGTCAGGTTGGCGTTGACCACCGTCGTCCACTGCTCGTAGGTGAGGTCCTCGAGCAGCACCGGCGGCGCGCCCCCGCCCGCGTTGTTGAAGAGGACGTCGAGCCGCCCGAACGTCTCCTTGGTCTTCGCGAAGAGCGCCTTGATCGACTCGTGGCTGGTCACGTCGGTCTGCACCACCAGCGACTTGCCGGGCGTGCCCTTACCCTCGGCGGCGGCGGACTCCAGCATGTCCTTGCGCCGGCCCGCGAAGACGACCGCGTAGCCCTCCTTCATGAGGGCCAGCGCGCTGGCCTTGCCGATACCGCTGCTCGCTCCCGTGACGATCGCGACTTTCTGCGTTGAAGTCATTGTCGGCCTCCCGGGGCCGAACCTTAGCCCGTGCGGCGGCGGCAGTCAATGCGGCTATTTGCGGTGGCGCCTTTGCTAGTATGACGAGGGCATGGCCACGTTGACCGACCACGTCACCTATGCGGACGCCCAGCGGCTCTGCTCGCCCGCCCGGCTCTGGGAGCTCTTCTACGGCGATCGCCAGCGGCTGAACATCGCGCACGAGTGCATCGACCGGCACCCGGCCGATCGGGTCGCGGTGCGCCTCGTCCACTCGCTCGAGCATGGAGGCCACGACGAGGCCTTCACCTTCGGCCAGCTCGCCGCCTGGTCCGCCCGCTTCGCCCACTACCTGGCCGAGCGCGGCATCGGGCCAGGCGACCGCGTGGGCATCATGCTGGAGCCATCCCTGCCGTTCTACGCGGGCGTCTTCGGCGCGGTGAAGCGCGGGGCCATCGCGGTCCCCCTCTTCACGCTCTTCGGCCCCGACGGCCTGCGCCTGCGCATCGACGACTGCACGCCCCGGCTCCTGCTCGTCTCGCCATCGCAGGCCGACATCGCCCGCGACGTGCCCGGCCTCACGACGGTCGTCGCCGACGACGCGTTCCTGGCGACGCTTTCGAAGTATCCGGATCGCTTCGCGCCCGACACCCGCGCCGACGATCTCGCGGTGTTCCAGTACACCTCGGGGACGACCCGCGAGCTGCCCGCCGCGGTGCGCCACACCCACCGGAGCATCGTCACGCTGATGATCGCCGCGCTCTACGGCACCGGCATCCGTCCCGGCGACCGGTTCTTCTGTCCGTCGTCGCCCGCGTGGGGCCACGGCCTCTGGCACGGCACGCTCGGCCCGCTCGCCCTCGGCGTCGCCACCGGGGCGTTCGCGGGCAAGTTCGACGCGGACCGCCTGCTGCGCGCCCTCGCCGAGCACGAGATCACGAACCTCTCGGCGGCGGCCACCCACTACCGGATGATGAAGAGCGCGGGCACCGCGTCCCGCTACCGCTACGCGATCCGCAAGCTCTCCTTCACCGGCGAGCCCATCGACGAAGCCACCCGGCTCTTCGTGGAGGCGACCTTCGGCGCCCCGGTGTGCAGCATGTACGGCACCACCGAGGTCGGGGTGATCCTCGCCTCCTACCCGGGCGCGCCGGACTTCGCGGTGAAGGCGGGCTCGCTCGGCAAGCCGGTGCCCGGTGTGGAGGTCGAGGTGCAGCGCCCCGACGGCGCCCGCTGCGCCCCCGACGAGACGGGCGAGATCCGAGTGAAGCGCCGCGACGGGTGGTTCCCGACCAAGGACCGCGGCTGGACCGACGCGGACGGCTACTTCTTCCACGGCGGGCGCGCCGACGACGTCATCATCTCGGCGGGCTGGACGATCAGCGCGGTCGAGGTCGAGGGCGCGCTGCTCAAGCACGCCGACGTCCGGGAGGCCGCGGTGATCGGGGTGCCCGACCCGCTGCGCGGCCTGGTGGTGAAGGCCTTCATCGTGAGCCCGCGCCGGGGCGACGACGCCTTCACCCGCGAGCTGCAGGAGTGGACGCGCACCCGCCTCGCCCAGCACGAGTATCCGCGCCAGGTGGAGTTCGTGACCGAGCTGCCCAAGACGCCGGCCGGCAAGGTGAACCGCAAGATACTCCGCGAGCGCGAGGCCGGCGCCTCCGTTCCCACGCCCTAGGAGGCCGGCCGATGGCGACGCAGCAGCTCTTCCCCAAGATCACCCAGCAGGGCCTCGACGATCTGCGCCGCCGCATCGGCGTGCCCATCACCGACACGCTCGAGCCGTGGTGCCACGAGGCCACCCGCGACAACATCCGCCACTACGCGCACGGCATCGGCGACGACAACCCGCTCTGGTGCGATCCGGCCTACGCGGCGCGCACGCGCCACCGCGGGATCATCGCGCTGCCGAGCTTCCTCTTCACGACGAGCCGCATCATCTCCGGCTACGTGGGCGGGCTCCCCGGCGTCCACGCCATGTGGGCGGGCGCGGACTGGACGTGGCACCTGCCCGTGCGGCGCAACGACGAGATCACCACCCAGGCGTGGCTCAAGGATCTGATCGTGCACGAGACGAAGTTCGCGGGCCGCTCGATCCAGCAGATCTACCACGTCGACTTCTACAACCAGACGGGCGACCTCGTGTGCGCGGCCGACAGCTGGTGCTTTCGCACCGACCGCGATCAGGCGCGCGAAGCGGGGACCAAGTACACCGCGGTGAAGGCCAAGCCGCCGAAGCGCTATACGGACGAGGAGCTGGCCGACGTCTACCGGCTCTACGCGAACGAGCAGATCCGTGGCCCCGTCGCGCGGCACTGGGACGACGTGCGCGAGGGGGAGCCTCTGCCCA
>DATFUK010000618.1:0-9464 GCA_035260865.1 Candidatus Methylomirabilota bacterium
CCGCTTCAAGGACTACAGCGCCCGCACCGATCCGCCGAGCGGTTTCGGGGGCAAGCGCACCGCCTACTTCGACGAGATCCTCTTCCTCACCGTGCCCGAGACCGCGGTGCGGCTGGCCGGGGTCGAGACCGGCGAGTACCACCACGCGATGTTCATCAAGCAGGACTCCTACGAGCGCATCAAGAGCCTGCCCGCGCTGGAGTCGCGCATCGTCAAGCCGCGGGGATGGGCGGTCGCGGTCATGAACCACAAGTCCCCGCTGACGAGCCAGAAGAAGATCCGCCAGGCGTTCCAGGCCGCGCTCGACATGGAGCCGATCCTGGTGGCGGGCTTCGGCTCCAAGGAGTTCTACCGGCTCGACCCGAGCGTGTTCTTCCCCGAGCAGCCCTGGCACTCGACGGCCAGCGCCAAGCTCTACAACCAGAAAGACAAGGACAAGGCCCGTCGACTCCTCAAGGACGCGGGCTACGCCGGGCAGCCGCTGCGCTGGATCACCACGCGCGAGTACGAGTTCATGTACAAGAACGCGCTGGTCGGCAAGCAGCAGCTCGAGGAGGTCGGCATCACGGTGGACCTCCAGGTGGTGGACTGGGCCACCCTGAACAACCGCGGGGAGAAACCCGAGCTCTGGGAGGTCTTCTCCACCGGCTTCGTGTTCTCCGCCGATCCGGCCAACCACGTGGCGCTCCGCTGCACGTTCAACGGCTGGTGGTGCAACGAGGAGAAGGAGCGCCTGCTCGCCGAGCTGCAGGGCGAGAACGACCTGAAGAAGCGGAAAGCCATCATCGACCGCATCCAGACCGTGTTCTACGAGGACGTGGGCAGCGTCAAGCTCGGGGACTACTTCACGCTCGACGCCGCGCGCCGGGAGCTGCGGGGCGATTTCCGCACCGCGCCGAGGCTGTACTTCTGGAATAGCTGGCTGGCCAAGTAGGGAGGCGTGCAGACCTACCTGCTCCGCCGGGTGCTGGCGGTCATCCCGGTGATGCTCGTGGTGGCCACCGTGACGTTCGTGCTGATCCACCTGGCCCCCGGGGATCCCGCCAGCATCATCGCGGGGCCGGACGCGACGCCGGAGAACATCGCGCGCCTGCGGACGCACCTGGGGCTCGACGAGCCCCTGCCCGCCCAGCTCCTGCACTGGTACGGGCGCCTCCTGCGGGGCGACCTCGGCGATTCCATCTTCCTTCGCCGGCCGGTCACCGAGGCGATCCTGGAGCGCCTCGAGCCGACCCTGCTGCTGACGAGCTGGGCCACCCTGATCGCGGTGCTCATCGGCGTGCCCGCCGGCATCGTCTCGGCCCGCTACCACAACACCGCGCTGGACCAGTCGTTCATGGGCCTGGCCCTGATCGGGCTCTCCATCCCCAACTTCCTGCTCGGCCTGCTGATGATCCTGGTCTTCGGAGTCTGGCTGCGCTGGCTCCCGGTGGCGGGCTACGTGTCGCTCGATCTGGGCCTCTGGCCGAACGCGCGCTCGCTGCTCATGCCCGCGGTCTCGCTCGGCCTCGTGCAGTCCGCGCTGATCGCCCGCATCACCCGCTCGAGCATGCTCGACGTGCTGCGCGAGCAGTACATCCTGGCCAGCCGCGCCAAGGGCCTGGCCGAGCGGGCGGTGGTCTACAAGCACGCGCTCAAGAACGCGATCATTCCGACCCTCACCGTGATCGGCATCACCTTCGCGATCCTGATCGGGGGCGCGGTGGTGATCGAGACCGTGTTCAACATCCCGGGGGTGGGACGTCTCATCATCTCGGCGGTGCTCCGGCGCGACTACCCGGTGATCCAGGGCGTGGTGCTGATCATCGCGCTCACCTACACCCTCATCAACCTGCTGGTGGATCTGGTCTACCTGACGCTCGATCCGCGGATCCGCTACCAGTGAGCGATCCCGCGACCCGCTGGCGGTGGCTGCGGCTCCTGCGGCGGCGGCGGATCGCCATGATCGGCGCGATCCTGGTGGCCATCAACGTGCTCGTGGCCGTCTTCGCGCCGGTGATCGGACGCTGGGAGCCGCAGCTCCTCGACGTCAAGGCGCGCCTGGCCCCGCCCAACCCGACCCACTGGATGGGCACCGACGACGTGGGGCGGGACGTCTGGAGCCGCGTGGTCTACGGAACCCGGCTCTCCATGCTGGTGGGCGGGGTGGTCATGCTCTTCTCGTTCGTGGGGGGCATCGTCTTCGGCCTGCTCGGCGGCTACTACCGCCCGCTCGACAATGTGCTGATGCGGATCATGGATGGCTTCATGGCGTTCCCCCCGATCATCCTGGCGATCGCGCTCATGGCGTCGCTGGGGCCGAGCGTGGTGAACGTGATCGTGGCGCTGGGAATCGTGTACGTACCGCGGGTGGCGCGCATCGTCCGCGGCTCGGTCCTGGTGATCCGCGAGACGCCGTACGTGGAGGCCGCGCTCGCTCTGGGCGTCCCCGACGTGACCGTGCTGCTGCGGCACGTGCTCCCGAACTGCCTCTCGCCCGTCATCGTGCAGGGCACGTTCATCTTCGCGGCGGCGGTCCTGGGCGAGGCCGCGCTATCGTTCCTGGGCGTCGGCGTGCCGCCCCAGATCCCGTCCTGGGGCAATGTGCTGGCGGAGGGCCGGCTCTACCTCCAGCAGGCGCCCTGGCTCACCCTGTTTCCCGGGGCCGCCATCATGGCCTGCATCCTCGGCCTGAACCTCTTCGGCGACGGGCTCCGCGACCTGCTCGACCCGAAGATGCAGGGCGTCGCTAACTCAGCTCGACCGTCTTGACGTAGACCCCGGGCGAGCCGGATGCGTGCGTCATGGTCTTCCGCATCTGCTCGTTCGCCGGCACCGCGTCGCGCTGGGCCATCCACGCGGAGCTCTCCGACACCTTGGGGTGCTCGAACTCGTACAGCGTCAGGTAGGTGGGGGTGCCCTCCACCGCGCGGTAGCGTCGGCCGCGGATCACCCCGGGCACCTTCTCGTAGTTCGGCACGTAGATCGTGCTGTACCAGGTGTTGAACTCGCGATCGGCGGCGGGCGGCACGCTCATGCGGCCGATCTGCAGCACCGGGGCCATCGGGGCGCCCGCGATCGCCGGCGTCACCGCCTGCGGATGAATCATGCTGTAGACGTTCCGGATGAACGTGGTCGCGATGGTCCCGGGCCCGGACCGCTTCGTCCACTCGGTGGGATTGGCCTGGACCTTCTTGTAGGCCGGCGTCTCCAGCACCGCGGCGCTCTCGAGCTCGTAGTACGCGAGATGCTTCGGCCCACCCTTCACGGCCTCGTAGCGCGCCCCGCTCAGGAAGCCCGGAATGGCCATGCGCTCCGGCAGATGCTCCTCGTTGTACCAGCGGTTGAACTCGTCTTCCTTGTCCGCCGGCACGTCCGCCCACACCATCAAGAGCCCGGTACCCTTCTTCGCCATGTCGCCCTCCCTTGCCGACGGGTATATCACAGAGAGCGAGTCGGGTGCATCGCGGGACACCGTCATCCGGTGGAATCGCGGAATGCCCGGCCCCCGAGGATGGAGACCGCGGCAATGCCCTCCAGGGCCACCAGACACCACAGCGCGGGCTGATAGCTCCCGAGGAGGTCGTGCAGCAGCCCCATCAAGCCCGGGCCGAGCGCGACCCCGACCTGGGCGGTCGCGGCGACCAGCCCGAACACGGTGCCGAAGGAGCGCTGGCCGAACTCCTCGCGCGCCAGGAGGGGTGGCAAGGTGATCAGGTTGCCGACGCCCAGGCCGAAGACGAGACTCGCGGCCACGAAGACCGCGGGCGAGGGCCACATCGCCATCATCGCGAGGGCCATGCCCTGCGCACCGATATTGACGGCGGACAGGTCGCGGAGATCCACCCGATCGGAAAGGAGGCCGAGCGCGATGCGGCCGAGCAGGGCGGCCACGGTGGTGGCGCTCACCGTCAGGGCCGCGTGGCTTTCGCCGAGGGAGGGCTCCAGCAGGCTGATCTGGTGGACGATGAACCCCACCTGGGCGGCCAGCGCCAGGGCGAAGGGCACCATCAGCGTCCAGAGCAGCGGGACCCGCAACACCTCCTGTCGTGTCCAGACGCGCGATTGCCGCATCCCCTCGTCGGCCGGGCCCGTCGCGCCGTGGCGGTGCAGCTCGATCGCGACCTCATCCGCGGCCGGGCGGCCACGGATCACGAGCAGGACCAGCGGCAGGCCCACGACGAGTGCGGCCGCGCCAGCCGCCGTCGTGGCGAACCGGAAGCCTCGATGCTGGACCAGGGCAACCAGGATCGGCACGAGCACCATGCCTCCGACGCTGGCCCCGGTGAGCGCCAGCGTCATCGCGAGGCCCTGGCGACGGCCGAACCAGGGCAGGATCGTGCTGCTGATACCGGTCAAGCTGAGGCAGGACCACGACGTCGCCAGCACCAGGTAGACCGCGAAGAGCTGCCACGGGGCGGTGATCAGGCCGAGCGCGGCCACCGCGGCCGCCATGCTGGCCACGCCGTAGCCGAGCACCGCGCGAGGGCCACGGCGGTCGATGAGACCGCCGACCAGCACGATGCCGACGGCGCTGACCGCGTAGTAAACCGTCACCGCTACCGAGATGAGCCCGGCGGACCACCCGTGCAGGCGGCTCAGCGCGTGCAGATAGACGCCGAGACCGTAGAAGCCGAGACCCCACGAGAAGGTCGCGATGATGCCGCAAGCGATGACGACGGACCAGCCGCGGTAGAAGGGCACGGTATGGTTATACGGGACGGGGCGGCAAAACGGGTGGAAGGTGAGGTATGCTTCTGGCCGAACCCCCGCGCAAGGAGAGCGCCCGTGAAGCTCGACGTGTCCATGCTGACCCACGATCTCAAGACCCTTCCCGACTACGCCCGGAAGGTCGAGGCCATGGGCTACGACTGCCTCTGGTCGTCGGAGACCCAGCACGACCCCTACCTGCCGGTGGCGATCGCCGCGACCTCGACGTCGCGCATCAAGCTCGGTACCAACATCGCGACGGTGTTCTCGCGCAGCCCCATGATCACCGCGCACATCGCGTGGGACCTGCAGAAGGCCTCGGCCGGGCGCTTCACGCTGGGGCTGGGCACCCAGGTCAAGGCGCACAACGAGCGGCGCTTCTCGGTCAAGTTCGAGTCGCCCGGGCCGAAGATGGCCGAGGCCATCCGCGCCATCCGCACCATCTGGGACTGCTGGCAGAACGGCACCAAGCTCAACTTCAAGGGGCAGTTCTACACCTTCGACATCATGACGCCCTTCTTCAACCCGGGGCCGATCGAGCACCCGAAGATCCCGATCTACATCGCGGCGGTGAATCCGCTCATGTGCCGGACCGCGGGCGAGCTCTGCGACGGCATGCACGTGCACCCGTTCAACAGCCCCAAGTACCTGCGGGAGATCGTCCACCCGGCGGTCGAGGACGGGCTCACGCGGTCCGGGCGCTCGCGCAAGGACTTCACCTACGCGACCGCCACCTTCGTGGTGGTGGGCGACACCGAGAAGGAGCGGGCCGCGCAGGCCCAGACGGTCAAGCAACAGATCGCCTTCTACGGCTCCACTCGCACCTACCAGCCCGTGCTCGCGGCCCACGGATGGGACGACGTCACCGCCAAGCTCCATCGCAAGTCGGTGGAAGGCGACTGGCAGGGCATGGCCGATCTCATCACCGACGAGATGCTCGACACCTACGCGGTGACCGCGACCTACGACAACCTGCACGCGAAGGTCGAGGAGCGCTACCGGGGGCTGCTGGATCGCACCGGGCTCTACCAGCCCTACCAGCCGAACCTGAACGATCCGCGCCTGCCCGCGATGGTGCGGGCGTTCAACGGATGACCACCCCTCACCCTGCCCTCTCCCCTGAGGGGAGAGGGTGTTGGGAGCCGACATGACCGACAAGGTGCAGGTGGAGATCAAGGGCGACGTCGCCACGATCATGCTGAACAAGCCCGAGCGCCTCAACGCGCTCGACAACGAGATGTGGCACGGCATCGGCGAGGCCTGCAAGGTCGTGGACGCCGCGCCCGACGTGCGCGTGGCGGTGCTGATGGGCGCGGGCGGCTGCTTCTGCGCCGGCCTCGACGTCAAGGCCGGCTCGACGCTGAGCACGGCGCTGGAAGACATGTCGCCCGGCCAGGCGCTCGACCGCATCCGCCAGCACCTGGCGGGGCACCAGGCGTCCTTCTCCGCGATCGAGGCGTTGCGGGTGCCGGTCATCGGCGCCATCCAGCGCGCCTGCATGGGCGCGGGCCTCGAGCTGTCGCTCTGCTGCGACGTGCGCCTGGCCGCCGAGGGCACGCTCTTCTCGATCCCGGAGGTGCAGCTCGGCCTCGTGCCCGACATGGGCGGCACCCAGCGGCTGCCGCGGACCGTCGGCATCGGCCGAGCCAAGGAGCTGATCTACTCCGCTCGGCGCTTCGACGCCGCGGAGGCGCTCCGCATCGGGCTCGTCCAGGCGGTGTACCCGGCGGGCGAGCTCGGCGCGCGTGTGGCCGAGCTGGCCGGCGAGATCGCGGCCAACGCCCCGCTCGCGGTGCAGGCCGCCAAGCGGGCGATCAACGGTACCTACTACGGCGACATCGGCGCGTGGCTCGACTGGGAGACCGCGCAGTGCTCGGGCCCGCTGCTCTCCGAGGACCGCAAGGCCGGCCTCAAGGCCGCCGCCGAGCGGAAGCGCGCCAACTTCAAGGGCCGGTAGGCCCGGAGGCATTCATGGCAGATCTCTACGACCTGGGTGACAAGCCGCCGCTCGGCGAGGTGCCGAAGCGGATGCACGCGTTCGCGGTCCGGCAGAACCGCTTTGGCCAGCCCCGCGATGCGTGGAAGCGCGAGGTGCTGCCCACGCCCACCATCGGCCCCGACGAGGTGCTGGTGTACGTGATGGCCTCGGGCATCAACTACAACAACGTCTGGGCCGCGCTCGGCCAGCCCCTCGACGTCATCGCGGAGCGGCTGAAGCTGGGCGAGCCGGAGGACTTCCACGCCGGCGGCAGCGACTGCTCCGGCATCGTGTGGGCGACCGGCAAGGACGTCAAGCACGTCAAGGTCGGCGACGAGGTCATCGTGCACAGCGGCTGGTGGCGGCCCGACGATCCGTGGGTGCTCTCCGGCAAGGACCCGATGCTGGCCGAGTCCACCCGCATCTGGGGCTACCAGACCAACTACGGCAGCTACTGCCAGTTCGCCCGCGCCCAGGCGCACCAGTGCATCGCCAAGCCGAAGCGCCTCACCTGGGAAGCGTCGGGCTGCTTCCTGCTCTGCGCGTCCACCGCCTACCGGATGCTGATGGGCTGGGAGCCGCACACCGTGGAGAAAGGCGACGTCGTGCTGGTCTGGGGCGCCACCGGCGGCCTCGGCAGCCTCGCGCTCGAGATCGTCCGCGCGCAGGGCGGCCGGGCGATCGCGGTGGTGTCCGACGATGCCAAGAAGAAGTTCTGCATGGACCACGGCGCGGTCGGGGTCATCAACCGCTCGCAGTTCGATCACTGGGGCGTGATGCCGGACACCAAGGACGGCAAGGCCTACGGCAACTGGGCCAAGGGCGCGCGCGCTTTCGGCAAGGCGATCTGGGACGCGCTCGGGGAGCGGGTGAGCCCCAGGATCGTCTTCGAGCACCCGGGCGAGGCCACCCTGCCCACCTCCGAGTTCGTCTGCGGCACCGGCGGCATGATCGTGATCTGCGCGGGCACCACCGGCTACAACGTCACCCTCGACCTGCGCTACCACTGGATGCGCCAGAAGCGCTTCCAGGGCAGCCACCTCTCGAACGACCAGCAGGCGCTGGCGGTGACCAAGCTGGTGGACGCGGGCAAGGTGGACCCGTGCCTCTCCCAGACCTATGCCTTCGACGAGCTGCCCGAGTGCCACCAGCTCATGCTGGACAACAAGCACCCCTACGGCAACATGGCGGTGCTGGTGAACGCGCCGAAGGCGGGCCTCGGCGCCGCTTGAAGGCGCTCGCGTTCCAGGAGCACGGCGGGCTCGACAAGCTCCGGTACCAGGACGTCGCGGACCCCGCGATCGGCGCGGGCGACGTCCTGGTCCGAGTGCGCGCGGCGGCCCTGAACCACCTCGATCTCTTCGTCCGCGAGGGGCTGCCCGGCCTCACCCTGCCCCTGCCCTTCTGGACGGGCTGCGACATCGCGGGGGACGTCGCCCAGGTCGGCCCGGCGGTACACGACGTGAACGTGGGCGACCGGGTCGCGGTGAACCCGAACCTCTCGTGCGGCCGGTGCGAGTACTGCCGGCGTGGCGAGCACAGCATGTGCGTGAAGTACGGCATCCTGGGCGAGCACACCCACGGCGGGCTCGCCGAGTACGTGAAGGTCGACGCGCGCCACTCGCTCCCGCTGCCCGCCGCGATCTCCTACGAGGACGCAGCCGCCTTCATCCTCGTGAACATGACCGCGTGGCGCATGCTGGTCACCCAGGCCCGGCTGCGCGCGGGCGAGGACCTGCTGATCCTCGGCGTGGGCGGCGGGGTCTCGTCCACCGCGGTGCAGATCGGCAAGCTCTGCGGCGCGCGGGTGTGGGTCACGTCCTCGAGCGACGAGAAGCTCGAGCGCGCGCGGGCCCTGGGCGCCGATGAGTGCATCAACTACGCGAAGGACGACTGGGTGAAGGTGATCGGTCAGAAGACGGGCCGGCGCGGGGTGGACGTCATCCTGGAGAACGTGGGCGCGGCCACCTGGAAGGGCGCGATCCGCAGCGTGGCGAAGGGCGGCCGCATCGTCACCTGCGGGGCGACCTCGGGGCCGATCGCGGAGACCGATATCCGCCTCGTGTTCTGGAAGCAGCTCTCGATCATCGGCTCCACGATGTCGAACGACTCCGAATTCAACACGGTCATGGGCCAGCTCTTCGCGGGGCGCCTCCGGGCCATCGTGGACACGGTGATGCCGCTCAAGGACGGCGTCGAGGCGCAGCGGCGCCTCGCGGAGGGCAAGCAGTTCGGCAAGATCGTCCTCACCCCCTGAGCTTCCGGCTCGTCGTCGTCGCGGACTGGTCGGCGGCCTCGACGCGGGGCCCGGTCCGGCCCACGCGGGACCGCTGCTGGGTCGCGTGGGGCCGCGCCGGGGAGCGGCGGCCGGCACCGCGCTACTTCCGCACCCGACCCGACGCGGAAGCCTTCATCTTCGGCCTGCTCGTCGGGGAGCCCGGGAGGGCCCTCGTGGGCTTCGACTTCGCGTTCGGGTATCCGGCCGATGCGGGGCTCCCCGCCGGGCGCGCGCTCTGCGCCCGCCTGGGTGGCCTGATCCGCGACGAGGCCGACGGCGCGAACAATCGCTTCGAGGTCGCCGGGATCCTGAACCGCGAGATCCAGGCCGTGTTCGGCGGAGGCTTCGACGGGCCGTTCTGGGGCCATCCGGCCGGCCGCGAGTATCCGCACCTCCAGCCGACGCGACCGCGGCCCTTCCCGCCGCGCATTAGCGACGGGCGGCTCGTCGAGCGCCGGCTGGCGGCACGGCGCATCCAGAGCCCGTGGAAGCTCTTCACGCGCGCGTCGGTCGGGTCGC